>DATGCF010000108.1:0-15819 GCA_035312245.1 Desulfosalsimonadaceae bacterium | reverse complement strand
CAGCAGTTTATCAATGCCGCTGAGCAGGCCATTGCCGCCGCGCCTGAGCCTGAGAAGCCGGGGGATGAGCCGGAATAATCTCAGAAGAAGGCGCATGGCGGCAGCCCGGCGGCCTTATTTAAACAGACCAGTTTCTCGATGGAGATATCAATTTGAGCAAAACAGAACTTATAAACAAGCTCTGAAGGAAGCATAGAAACTAGGGGGATGGATGGCAAAACTAAGAGTTTATGAACTCGCCAGAGAACTTAACATGACCAACAAGGCGCTGCTGGCCAAACTGCAGGACATGGATGTGGATGTCAAAAACCACATGTCCACCATTGCTGATGAAACTATATCTAACTTAAAATCAGAACTTTATGGTGGCGCCAAAAAAGAAACGGTCTATGAAGCCAAGCGGGTTAAGCCGAATGTAATCCGAAGACGGCGAAAGCGCGCAGCAGAGCCTGAACCGGAACCAGAGCAGCCGGCAGAAGCGGAAGCGCAGGCCCCGGCAGAGGCTGAAAAAGAGGCATCCCCCGAAGCGCCACAGGCAGAAACCGTTTCTCCTGAAGCGGAAACCAAGGAGCGCCGCGAAGCGGAGGAAACGGCTGAAACGGAAACCGCGGAAACGGACGCTGAAAAAGCAGAAGCTGCGTCCGAAACGCCCAAAGAGGCATCGGAACCGGTTGACGTACCCGAATCTCAGTCCCAGCTGACAGAAGCAGATAAAACGGCTGAAGCTGAAGAAGCCACTGAAAAGGCAGAAACGACCGAGGCGGCCGCGCCTGAACCGGAAGCGCCGGCAGAGCCGGAAAAGCCTGAGGAAAAGAAAAAAACGGCCAAGGCCAAGACCAAAAAGAAGCGGAAGAGAGAGGCGCCGGCCCGGATTATCCAGATGCCGGAAACACCGGCTGAACCGGAATCCGAGGCCACCCCGGCCGAAGCTGAGCCGGCGGCGGAAGCCGTCGAATCACCGCCTAAGGCGCCGAAAGAGAAAGAAAAGGAAGCTAAAAAACCAGCCGCCCCGCCGGAGCCGGAAGTGGAAGAGGCGGGTAAAAAGAAGGGCAAGCGCAAAAAGCCGGCGGAGGGCGAAAAAGGTCGGGAAGCGGGTAAAGCCAAAACCGCCATGCGGCGCAAAGAGGTGGTTGTCGGCGATGCGCTTTATGACAAGAGCTTTGGCCGCGGCAAAAAGAGCCGCAAAAAAGGCAAGCAGGCGGCTCCCCGGCCGGCTGCCGAGCAGAAGCCCCAAATCACCACCCCAAAGGCGATCAAAAGGCGGATCAAAGTGGACGACACCATTGTGATTGCGGATCTGGCAAAACGCATGGGCATTAAGGCTAATGAACTGATAAAGACCCTGATGGGAATGGGCATGATGGTGACCGTCAACCAGACCATCGATTTCGAAACTGCCAACCTGGTTGCCGCGGAGTTTAATTTTGAGGTGGAGCGGGCTTCATTTGAAGAAGACGCCATCCTCAAGACCGAAACCGATGATCCGTCTCAGATGGCGCCGCGGCCGCCGGTGGTTACCATCATGGGCCATGTGGATCACGGCAAGACCTCGCTTCTCGATGTCATCCGGCGTACCAAGGTCACCGAAGGCGAGGCCGGCGGCATTACCCAGCACATCGGCGCCTACCATGTGGAGTTGGACAGCGGGGAGATCGTATTCTTGGACACACCGGGCCATGAGGCCTTTACCTCCATGCGGGCGCGCGGCGCCCAGGTAACCGACCTGGTGGTCCTGGTGGTAGCCGCAGATGACGGCGTGATGCCCCAGACCATTGAGGCCATCGATCACTCAAGGGCAGCCGGGGTGCCGATCATCGTGGCGGTCAACAAGATTGATAAAAACAATGCGGAGCCGGACCGGATCAAACGGGAAATCTCGGAGAAGGGCCTGGTGCCGGAAGACTGGGGCGGGGATACCATTTTCGTGCATGTATCCGCCAAAGAGCAGTTAGGCATTGACGAGCTGATGGAAATGATACTGCTTCAATCCGAAGTGCTCGAATTAAAGGCCAACCCCCATAAGCTGGCCAAAGGGCATGTGATTGAATCCAAAATGGATACCGGCCGGGGACCGGTGGCTACCCTCCTGGTCCAGGAAGGCACCCTTAAAACCGGTGATCCGGTGGTCTGCGGCATGTATTACGGCAAAATCCGGGCCATGTACAACGACCGGGGCCAGCAGGTCCAGACGGCCAGCCCGTCGTACCCGGTGGAAATCGTGGGCTTATCCGGGGTTCCCATGGCCGGTGATGAATTCGTCACCCTGGCCGCGGAAAAGGACGCCAAGCAGATCAGCGAGCACCGGCTCCACAAGCAGCGTTCCAAGGATCTGGCCCGCTCCAGCCGGGTGAGCCTGGACAAACTGTATGAAAAGATGATGGAAGGCGAGGTCAAGGACTTAAATCTCATTATCAAGGCCGATGTCCAGGGCTCCATTGAGGCGCTGAAGGACTCGCTGACCAAGCTTTCCATCGAAGAAGTCAAAATCAGTGTTATCCACTCGGCGGCCGGGCCCATCCATGAATCCGATGTTTCCCTGGCCGCGGTCTCAAACGCCATCATCCTGGGCTTTAACGTCCGGCCCAGCGCCAAGGTAATCAAGATGGCGGAAGAGGAAAACGTGGATATCCGCTACTATGATGTCATCTACAACGCGATCAAGGACATCAAGGACGCCATGGTGGGCCTCATGGAATCCAAGTACGAGGAAAAGGTCCTCGGCCGGGCCGAGGTCCGCGAGGTCTTCCATGTGCCGAGCGTGGGCACCATTGCCGGCTGCTACGTCACGGACGGAAAAATCCAGCGTGGCATGAATGTGCGCCTCATTCGCGAGGGCATTGTCACGTTTGACGGCAAGATCGGGACTCTGAAACGGTTCAAGGATGATGTTAAGGAGGTGGCGCAGAACTATGAATGCGGCATCCGGATCGAAAAATACAATGACATCAAAGTCGGTGATGTGCTGGAGAATTATTACTTCGAGGAGATCAAGCCCGAATTGGCTTGAACCGAGTCTTTAACCAATGGTCATCGGCGTTGGCGTAATCACCCTGGGGCTTCACGACTGCCGCTCGCTCAAGGCCAAGCGGGGCATCATCAAATCCTTGGTTCACCGGCTTCGGAACGGATTTAATGCCTCGATTGCCGAAGTGAATTTAAACGATTCGCTTACCCGGGCGGAAGTCGGCTTTGCCATGGTCGGCAACGACCGGCGGACAATCAACTCGAAGATGGATAAACTTATCGATTTTACAGAAAATCTGTATCTGGCCGAGTTGATCGAAACAAAAATGGAAATAATCAATATATGAAACCTTTTAGCCGGGCAGACCGCGTCAGCGGATTGATCCAGGAGGCGGTCTCCGATCTGCTGCAAAAATCAATCAAAGACCCGCGCCTGGGGGCGGTTACCATTACCGGGGTGGACGTGACCCGGGATTTGAAACTGGCCCGCATCTATTTTGTCACATCCTCCGCAGAGACGACCAGTCGGGAGGAAGCCGCCGCCGGGTTTAAAAAAGCTCATGGATTTATCAAATATACTCTTGCACAAGAACTGAATCTAAGGTATATGCCTGAGTTTCAGTTTTTTTACGATGAATCCATTGAATATGGATTTCATATGGACAGAGTTATTGAACGATTAAAAGATGAGCATTCAACAGATAATCAATCAACTGATAAAAAGTGAAAAGATTCTGCTCGCATCTCATATTCATCCGGATGGTGATGCCATCGGAGCGCTCCTTAGCCTGGGGTTGGCGCTGGAAGGCATCTCAATGGAGGTGGTGTTATACAATGAGAGTCCGATCCCGGCGGTATATCAATTTCTGCCATCGATTCACCGGATTAAAAAAAATCCCGGCAAGATATCCGAATATGATACGGCCATTATTCTGGACTGCTCAGACTTGGGCCGGATCGGCGATGCCGCGCCGGCAGTGAGTAAAATCCCGGTGCTGATCAACATCGATCATCACCTAACCAATACCCGGTTCGGTAATTTTCAATATATTGATCCCAAGGCATCTTCAACTGCGGAAATGGTGTACCGGCTGATCCGGCAGCTGGATATTCCGATCAATATGGGAATGGCCTACGCCATATACACCGGAATTATGGCGGATACCGGCTCATTCCGGTTTTCCAATACAACGCCGGCAGCATTTGAGATTTCGCATGAAATGGTCACTTACGGGGCAGACCCCTACAAGGTCGCCCATCATGTATATGAAACCATTTCACTGAACCGGATCAAGCTCTTGAACATGCTCTTTGACACCATCGAACTCTCGGCAAACGGCAAGCTATCGGTCATGACTCTGACCCAGAATATGCTGGACGCCACCGGCACGCACATCGAGGATGTCAATGGCTTGATCAATTATGCCAAGCGAATCGAAAATGTCCGCCTGGCGGCATTGATATTCGAGCGCAAAAACGGGGCCGAAAAAAACCGGGGCCGGCGGTTCCATGTGAGCCTCCGGTCGGACGGCACCCTGGATGCCGCCGCCATCGCCTCCGCGTTTGGGGGCGGCGGCCATCAGAACGCGGCCGGGTTTGATATCCGCTCCTCGCTGTCGGAAATAAAAGCAACGATTTTTGATCTATCGCACCATCTGTAATCGAATCCTATCTGAAATCGGATGCTTTCTAATTGACTATGACGACACAGCGGCCCAGCGGGATTCTGATTGTCGACAAACCGGCGGATATAACATCGGCAGGCGTTGTCAACCGCATCAAACGGTTTCCGGAAGTCAAAAAAGCCGGCCATACCGGAACCCTCGACCCTTTCGCCACCGGGGTCATGGTGTGCCCGGTCAATGAGGCGACCCGGCTGTCCCGGTTTTTTCTGCATAGCTGGAAAACCTATGATGCGGTCATGGTGCTTGGCACAGAAACCGACACCCAGGATGCCACGGGCACCATTGTTAGCACCCATGAGCTGCCGGCAATTGACCGCCGCATGATTCAGGATGCCGCGGATCGCTTCCAGGGCGAGATCAGCCAGATTCCGCCGGCTTATTCCGCCCTGAAACACAAGGGCAGGCCCTTGTATGAATACGCCAGAAACGGGACGCCGGTTCAGAAACCGGCCCGGCCGGTCACGATCAACCGGATTTCAATCGAAGATATTGATTTACCCGAAATCCGGTTTACGGTATGCTGCTCCTCCGGAACCTATATCCGAACCCTTTGCACGGATATCGGCAGTGTCCTGGGGTGTGGGGGGCACCTGAAACACCTGCGACGGATTGAAAGCAGCGGTTTTAAAATCGAAGAGGCCGAGCCGCTTAAAACCCTTGAGGATCTGGCGGCCCAAGGCCGGTTTTCGGAAAAAATAGTCCCCATGGCCCATGCGCTGCGCGGCATGCGCGCCTATACAGCGGATAAGGCTTTGACGGAACGGATTAAATATGGAAAAATAATTTATCAGCATGATGTTGACGGCATCCCTGAAACCGATTACATAAAGATTATAGATGCGCAGGAGAATCTGCTGGCGGTCATCTGCCCCAGCAAAAGCGGGGATCGCTTTGATTACTGTTGCGTGTTTCATCATGCCTGAGGCGTAAAAAATTTTTTCAAGGAGGCAGACAGTGACTACCCCAGCAATCAAAAAACAGGATACGATTGAAAAGTTCAAGCAGCATGATAGTGACACCGGTTCTCCGGAGGTCCAGATTGCCCTGCTGACCGATCGGATCAGCCATTTAACCGAACACTTAAAGACGCATAAAAAAGACCATCATTCACGAAGAGGGTTGCTCCTGATGGTCGGTAAACGTCGACGCCTGTTAAACTATGTGAAGAACAAGGATGTGCAGCGCTATCGAGGTATTATCAAGGAGCTCGGGCTCAGACGATAAATCAATTCGACAACTCCCGCGTAAAAACCCCTTCCCCTGCGCCGCCGGGGAATGTACCGGTGGCGTATTATCTATTCTCAGGAGATAACTATGGAAATATCATTTAAAACCCAAATCGGGGGGGAAACCCTAAGCATCCAGACCGGGAAAGTGGCCAAGCAGGCATCCGGCTCGGTCTGGGTCCAATACGGCGAGACTATCGTCCTGGTCACCGTGGTGTCCACCGGCGAAGAACGGCCGGATGTGGATTTTCTTCCCCTGTCCGTTGAATACCAGGAAAAAATATACGCTGCCGGCCGGATTCCGGGCAACTACTTCCGCCGGGAAATCGGGCGGCCGAGTGAAAAAGAGACCCTGACGGCACGCCTTACGGATCGCCCGCTGCGGCCGCTCTTTCCTAAGGATTACTGCTATGAAACCCAGGTGATTGCCACCGTCCTTTCCATGGACAAAGTCAATGACCCGGATATTCTGGCATTAAACGGGGCATCTGCGGCGCTTGAAATTTCAGATGTGCCCTTTGACGGTCCCATCGCCATGGTCCGCGTCGGGCGCATTGACGGCGAATTTGTCGTCAACCCGTCCATTGAGCAGTGTAAAGTCTCGGACATTAACGTGATCGTGGCCGGCTCCAAGACCGGCGTCATTATGGTTGAAGGCGGCGGCGATGAGGCCAGCGAAGCAGAAATGATCGAGGCCATCTATTTCGGCCATGAAAAACTCCAGCCTATTATCGAGCTTCAGGAAAAATTAAAGGAAAGCGTTGGCGAAGAAAAACGCGTCTGCGAAATTAAAGCGCCGGACCCGGAACTGGCGGAGAAGGTCAAGGCTGAGGCCAGCCCCAAAATGGCCGAAGCGCTCACCATTGCCGGAAAAATGGACCGGAAAAAAGCGCTTTCAGAGATCAAGGCCCAAGTGTTTGAAGGTCTGGGCGAAGCCTATGAGGATCGGAAAAAAGAGGTCTACCGCATATTAAGCGAGCTGGAACACGACCTGTGCCGGGACATCATCCTGAATCAGGGCCGGCGGATCGACGACCGACAGTTTGACGAGATTCGGCCGATCGCCTGTGAGGCGGGGATTCTGCCCCGCGTGCACGGCAGCGGACTTTTCACCCGCGGCGAAACCCAGGTACTCGCCGCCATGACGCTTGGCTCGGGCCAGGATGAGCAGCGGATAGAAACTTTATCCGGAGACGAAACCCAGCCGTTCATGCTTCATTACAATTTCCCCCCCTACTGTGTGGGCGAAGTCAAACGGCCGGGCGGGCCCAGCCGGCGGGATATCGGCCATGGGGCGCTTGCCAAGCGGGCCATTGAAAAAGTGCTGCCCCCCAAGGAGGATTTTGAATACACGATTCGGATCGTCTCCGAGGTCCTCGAATCCAACGGTTCATCCTCTATGGGAACAGTTTGTTCAGCCTCCATGGCGCTCATGGACGGCGGGGTGCCCATCAAAGCACCGGTATCCGGCATTGCCATGGGACTTGTCGCCGAGGGCGACAAGGTCGTGGTGCTCTCGGACATCCTGGGTGATGAGGATCACACCGGGGATATGGATTTCAAGGTCGCCGGCACCAGCGAGGGGATCACTGCGGTACAGATGGATATCAAAATCCCTGAGCTCTCCCGGGATATCCTTGAAAACGCCCTGGAGCAGGCCCGGGCCGGTCGACTGCATATTCTGGACAAAATGCGCGAGACCATTAACGCCCCGCGAAAAGAGCTCTCCCCCTATGCGCCGATCGTCTACAGCGTCCAGATCAGCCCGGAACGGATCGGGGAGATCATCGGACCCGGCGGCAAAATGATCCGCTCCATCCAGAGCGAGACCGATACCCATATAGAAATCGATGATTCGGGCATTGTTAAAATCGCCGCCCTTAAAAAGGATGATGCGGACAGGGCCATGGAAATCGTCAAAGGGATTGGCATGGACCCGGTGGTCGGTGAGGTGTACGAAGGCTCCGTGGTTAAAATCACCGATTTCGGCGCATTCGTTCAGATCAAGCCCAAGACCGAGGGATTGGTCCATATCTCCGAGGTCGCCCCGTACCGGATCAAAAAGGTAACCGATGAGATCCAGCAGGGGGATACCATCAAGGTCAAGGTGATCGATATCACGCCCGAAGGCCGGATCAAACTGAGCCGGAAGGCGCTCATGACATCGGAGAACAAATCCGGATCAGACGATAAAAAGAAACACTCCAAGCCTGAATAAGGGAGGCTTACGCCGCGATGCCGCCTGCGATAGAGATTCCATGCCGACGGGTCCGACCGGATGAAGATGCGGACGTCCCGCTCCCGCGCTATATGACCCCCCATTCCGCGGGCATGGATATCTGTGCGGCGGTATCTGCACCGGTGAAATTAGCGCCCGGCGATATTGCGCTCATACCCACGGGCTTTGCCATTGCCCTGCCGGACGGCCATGAGGCGCAGATCCGCCCGAGAAGCGGCCTGGCGGTCAAGCACGGCATCGGCCTCATCAATTCCCCCGGCACCATTGATGCGGATTACCGGGGGGAGGTCAAAATCGCGCTTATCAACCACGGCAAATCCGATTTTACCATCAACCGGGGCGAGCGTATCGCGCAGATGGTGATCCATCAGGTCTGCCAGGCCCGCATCGCCCTGGTGGATGGACTTGACCCCTCAACCCGCGATATCGGCGGATTCGGCCACACAGGGGTCTAAATGGCCAATCCCGCTGACGGCGACCCCACCACCGCCCCTGATCCAACGGCCAACCGCGCCTCCATCTGCCTGCTGGCTTCCGGCAGCAAGGGAAACGCCATCTACATCTCATCCGGACAAACCACGCTGTTAATTGATGCCGGCTTTTCAGGCGTAGAAATCGAGCGCCGGTTTAAGGCCCGGGGGCTGATGCCGAATCAGGTGGATGCCATCCTCGTCTCCCACGAACACAATGATCATTTGCACGGCGTGGGCGTGCTGTCCAGAAGATATGACCTGCCGGTCTATATGTCCGCCGGCACCCAAGCCGAAGCTGGATCAAAAATCGGCCGCATCAAAACCATCGAGCCGTTTTCCTGCGGTACGGATTTTACGGTTAACGATATCATTATCCATCCATTTTCCACCTCGCATGACGCATCTGAGCCAGCCGGTTTCACGCTGCAAATAAACGGCCAGAAAATCGGCATTGCCACAGATCTCGGCATTGCCACAAAGATGGTTAAGCATCACTTAAACGGCTGCGCCTGCCTGGTGCTTGAGGCCAACCACGACCCCCGGATGCTGGAGGACGGCCCCTACCCCTGGCCCATCAAACAACGGATCAAAAGCCGGACCGGGCATCTATCCAATGAGGACTCCAAGGCGCTGTTAATGGATGTAATGCACGACAACCTGACCCACGTGATCCTGGCCCATATCAGTGAAACCAACAATACCCCGGAAAAGGCGCTTGGCGTGGTGGCCGAAAGACTTGACAGAAACGGCCCGAAACTGACGGTGGCGCTCCAGCATACGCCGTCGCCGCTTATTTACTTATGATGCAGTACCTTCGCGCGGCCATCCAGTTTATTACCATTTTGCCGGCAGGCAAAACCCCTGCCTATCATCCGCGGGAGATGATCGCCTTTTTTCCGGTCGTGGGCCTGATACTTGGCCTGATCCTCGCGGTATTCGATGCCATCGCCCTTCAGCTATGGCCCGGCACGTTTGTGCCGGCGGTGCTGGACATCGTCTTATTAATTTTTCTGACTGGCGCCCTGCATGTTGACGGGCTGGCTGACAGTGCGGATGGTCTATTCGGCCACCGGGACAAGGAGACCGTCCTTGCCATTATGAAAGACAGCCGAATCGGGGTGATGGGCATGACCGCCGTTATCTGCGCCCTGGCCATTAAATTTGCCGGCATTTCCGGACTTCCGCCTGCCATTTCTCTTCCACGCTTTCTGATCCTTCTGGTGATACCTGGACTCGCCCGGTCCGCCATGATATTTGGCATCCACCGGCTTACCTATGGGCGGCCGGGGGGCGGCACCGGATTTGATCTGTTTGAAAAGCCCATTCACCTCAAGGATTACTGGGGGCTGGGGCTTTGCCTGCTGCTCAGCCTTTTTATCGGCTGGCGGGGCATTTTCCTGATTTTCGTTTTTTTTGCTTTGGTCTTCGGCATACTTTACTACTACCGCCGCCGCATGGGCTGCATCACCGGCGATATGCTCGGGGCCATGACAGAAATGATCGAATCGGTCCTGTTCCTGGTGGTATGCATGGGTGGGTCCTCGTTTTGGGTCGGCTTGCCATGATCATCGGTCACGGCGGAAACATTCACACACTGGCCCGCCAACTGGCATGCCGCCCCGAAGACATCATTGACATGAGCAGCAACATGAATCCGCTCGGGCCGCCGCCTGGCCTTATGGATCACTTAAGCGCCCGCCTGGAAACCATTTTTGCCCTGCCAGAAGCAGATGCGAACCGAATGAAAAATGCCGCCGCGGATTGGTACCAGGTCGGTGCGGAACGGGTGCTTGGCGGAAACGGAACCACCCAGTTCATCTATACCCTGCCCCGGGCCTTAAAGACCAAAAGGGCATTAATCCTGGCCCCCGCGTATTCGGACTATGCGGATGCCTGCCGGATGGAAGCCGTGGCCTGGGACGACCTTTTCATCCGCGCAGCGGATGATTTCATGCCGGATATCACTGCCCTTTCTAAAACGGCAGCCGGCTATGACACCATTTTCATCTGTAATCCGAATAACCCCACCGGCCGGCTGATTCCGGCTATCGAACTGACATGGATGTGCCGGAAACATCCGGACACCCGGTTTATCATCGATGAATCCTACCTGCCCTTTGTTTTGGACGGCGACAAAGAAAGCCTCGTAGGCATGGCTCTCGACAATGTCATCATTCTTTCTTCCATGTCCAAAATCTTCCGGATACCCGGTCTGCGGGTGGGCTTTCTCATCGGACCGGAAACGGTGATCCAAAAACTCGCCGCCTATGCCATGCCGTGGAGTGTCAACAGCCTGGCCCAGGAAGCCATCTGTTACCTGCTCTCCCAACCCGCTATGGTGAGGCGCTTTATCGAATCCGCCCGGGATTTTGTGGCGGAAGAAAAGGAACGCTTTATGGCAGCTTTTAAAGATGTGCCCGGGATTCGGTTCTATCCCTCAGAAACCGGCTTTTTTCTTGCGGAATTAAAAAATATGACGGCTGAGACGGTTTGGACGGAAATGGCCAGGCATCGCCTTCTCATTCGGAATTGCAGCAATTTCCGGGGCCTTTCAGACAGATTCATCCGGATTTCCCTGAAAACCGCGGCAGAAAATGAAAAGGCCGCTCAGATGCTTAAACAAATTCTCAGGGATTAGATATCTCTATATGAAAAATGCCCAAATCTGCACTAATATCATCAACGGAGATGAAACCGTTACCTATTACCGATCCCTGCATGCGGTGACCACAGAAGACGGGATGAATCTGGTAATGACCCGCAAATCGCCGGTGGATCGGGATCCGATTGCGCCTGTCATGCTGGTTCATGGGCTGGGCCAGAATCGCTATACGTGGACGCTTACCCGGCGGAGCTTCGAAAACTATCTGATTGCCCATGGCTTTGAAACGTTTAATATCGAACTCCGCGGCCATGGATTAAGCCGGGCCAACGGCAGTGACTACCCCCTCGAGTTCGAAAACTACCTGTTCTACGACATACCGGCCTTTTTCAAGTCCATCAGAAACATCACCGGTGGTAAAAAACTTTTCTACATCGGTCACAGCCTGGGCGGCTCCATTGCCTATTGCACCGGCTCCCGCTTCAACGATCAGCTGGCCGGCGTTATTTCCATTGGCGGCCCCTATTCCATGGCCCGGGGCAACCGGCTGCTGCAGACGATTGCCCATACCGGCGTGACCCTGGGTAAATTCTATCCCTTCAGAAAACTTCAGCCGGAAGTCTTCTATATTGATTACATCGGTGTTCTCGCCTCAATGGGCCTGGGGCTCCTGGACCATAAGTGGTACCGGCTGCCCCTCCAGATCTGGCATCCCGGCAGCATTGAACGCGATATCCTCCATGAGCGGGTCACCAAGGGATTTGACCGTACCAGTTTTAGCGTGATCAAATTCTTCTTCAAATGGGGTGCCCGGAAAAAGTTTATCAGCAGCGACGGCCAAATTGACTTTGAAGAAAATATTTCTCAGCTCACCGCGCCCATTCTTTTTGTGAACGGCGACCGGGATTGTGGCGTCCCTGAGGCTGCGGTCATCGAAGCCTATGAAAATGCCGCTGCCACGGACAAGACGTTCAAGGTATTTGGAGCGGAAAAGCATGATCTGCACTGGGGGCACATCGACCTGATTATCGGCCAACACGCAGCGGAAATTACCTGGCCCTACATGTTGGATTGGATGCAAAAGCGCCTGCCCTAAGCCATTCCTGCCAAATATCCAGATACAAAAAAAACCGAAGAAAAAAATTATCTTTTTTCCATAGCAGATGTCGAAAATTAGTTGACAGGGCCATATAAAAGCTTTAATCGGGAACTAGAAACGCTTCTGCGTATATATAGCTGGCGGTAAATACAAGGCGCTGCCGCCACACTCCCGGGGTGGTCCTACGTCTACGCGGCTTCATACTTTACCCCTCTCAGTATAGACGACACCTCACGACGACGCACCCGGATCCTTTATCAGGCGCTTGCTTATATTTTGGCTCCTTGAGTTATTAATCCCCCTTTTTTTATGGAGGAGTCGCCATGAGCGTCGAAGGCGTCGTCGTCAAGCCAGTCGTGCGTGGTGCCGCTTTTTGCATGGCCCACGTGCCCGGAATGGTGTTATCCGGTTCCAAACCCAGAAGAGAAATCACCCATAACACAAATGGGCTAAAGCAGCAGATTGTTTCTAATTTGCGCTCCTTTGCCGATGCGGTTGCCTATCCGCCCCATCAGGTGATGATCGGCAATCTCACGCCCGAAGCCTTATCAAAAATTGAACGGCCGTGGCACCAGCATCCCATACCCAACGCAGCGGCCGAAGGGCCTGGCGGCCGATTCATTGATGAGGCGACATTTTATGCCTGGATGGCCCGGGGTGACTGCGCCCGGCTTCTCCGGTTCAATGAATTCCTGCCGGGCGCCCTGGAAACTGCCCTGGCGGCCAACGCCAATGGGGCAAAAATCCAAAAAATCGACAAGACCGCCCTGGCGGATGCCATCGCCAACGGGGCGGAGCCTTTTTTCATGGGCAGCTCAGATCCTGTGGGCGTCTTTCTGCCGGCCCACGAAGAAGACGAATCCCTGATGGCACCGGTGCTTATGGAAAACGCCGCCGCCAAGGTAACCGGCGCCATTGCCCTTACTGATCTTTTGAAAAAGTACAATGATCCGCCGGTTGACCATTTGCTGGGATGCGGCGAAGAGGCGGTCGGCGACCGCTACCAGCGGGGCGGCGGCAATCTGGCCAAAGCCATGGGCGAGATGGTCCAGGGAAATATTGCCGGCGGCACGGACGTCAAATCATTCTGCGCCGGCGGCATACACGCCATGCTCCTTGGGGCGGCCCTGATTGCCAGCGGCATGCATCGCAGAGTAGTTGTCGTTGCCGGAGGCTCTCTCCCTAAGCTGGGCATGAAATTCCAGGGACACCTGCAAGCGGGTTACCCAATTCTCGAGGACGTGGTGGTGGGTGTTGCCATTGACCTGGCAGCCGACGACCATGTCAGCCCGATCATTCGGCTGGACTGCTCCGCCTTCCACCGACTGGGCCAGGGATCGGCTGCGCATCAAATGGCCGGTGCCTTAAGCGCCGGGCCCCTGTATGCGCAGAACCTGCGCCTTTCCGACGTGGACCGCTACGCCGTGGAATTGCACAATCCGGACATAACGGAACCCGCGGGCTCCGGCAACGTCCCGCTTAACAACTACCAGATATTAGCGGCCATCGCCGCCCAAAAAGGCGAGATACAGCGCGAGCAAATGCCGGAATTTGTTGCTGCCCACGGCATACAAGGATTTTCGCCCACCCAGGGCCACATTGCCTCGGCTGTTCCCTACCTGCCGCATGCCATTGCCGGCCTTACCAGCGGCAACATGAACCGCGTCCAGTTCGTGGCCAAGGCAAGCCTTTTTCTCGGCCGCATGACCGGTGCCAGTGACGGCGCCAGTCTTCTAATAGAACGCAACCCCGCGTTAACTCAAACCCAGAAAGGAGTTTAACATGATCGATCTTAAGGACAAGCTTGTGCTGTGCCTCGGCGAGCGTGACGGCATTGCCGCGCCCGCCCTTCAGGCATGCGTGGAAAGTGCCGGTGCCGAGGTCATCTACGCTGAAACCCAGTGTTTTGTTTGAACCTCGGCAGGCGCCATGGACCTGGAAGAGCAGGGAAATATCTCCCGTCTCGTGGCTTCCGGTCAGCACGACCGGATGGTGGCCATCCTGGGAACGCCCAATCCGGCAAGTACCCGAATGGTGGCCATGACCCTTAGAGACGGCGATCCGAGCTATGCCGGTCCATTGGCCGGGATCCCGTTGGGACTCCCCGTATATCATGTTTTAGAAGACCAGGTGAAGCAACGCATTGATCCGGATGTGTATGAATATGAAGTCGGGCCGATGGAATTCGTCCTGGACAGGGACGGAATTATCAATGCCTTGCAATTCGTAAGAGAGGCGAAAGCCGCATAACCAATCCGGAGCAAAACCATGTATCAGGCGAATGCCCCCCAGGCGCACCTCGGTGCGGCCCATAAGCTCGAACTTTGCAATTACGCTGTGCGCGAGCTGCGCCTGGGGGATGAAACCAACTGGTCGGATGGCGTGCTCACCGTTAACCCGGATGAGTTGAAAAAACATATAATTGCCGAAGCCGGTGTCCGAAGGGTCGGCATTGCCGTGGCAAGGCCGGGCGAATCGACCCGTATCGTCAACATTCTGGATGCCATCGAACCCCGGGCCAAGCCTGGTGACGGGCAAATATTTCCCGGTTTCCTGGGCGCCATGGACGGCACTGTGGGCCGCGGGCAAACGCATGCCCTGAATGGCTGCGCTGTCATGGTTTGCGGCAGTGTTCCCGGAGAAGTCGCCAGCCAGGTGGTATCCGAGGCCATGGTGGACATGTCCGGACCGGGCGCCCGTTATTCGCCGTTTTCCAAGACCTTGAACCTGATCCTTTGGTGCGACTTCTACGATGACCAGGGACCGGTCAAGCGGGTATCGGTGGCACGCTATGCCGGACTTGTGGCGGCTCGTTTTATCGGCGCGACAACATTTGAAAAGCCACCGGATGAGATCCGGACTTATGAGATACCCGAAAGAAACTCGACCCTAAAGAATAAAACCCCCCATCTGGTATATATCTGCCCCGGAATGCTGCTCTCCGATTTGCACCAGACATTTCTCTCCGGCTCCGCGCTTACCTCAACGCCCACGGTTGTTCATCCCACGCAATTAATGGACGGCATATTGGTCAGCGGCAACTCCGACATCGGCGCCACCCGGAACCCGACCTACTTCTATCAGCGAAACCCCATTGTGGAGGCGCTGTTTGCACACCAGGATAAAGGCCTGCTGGCATTTGCCGGCATTATTGTCACCAAGTGCCTGATCGAGGGCTTTTCCGGCAAGCAACGGTCGGCTTACCTGGCGGCCCAGACCGCCAAGCTGCTGGATGCGGACGGGGTGATCATTTCCATCGAGGAATGCGGTCACGCCTATGCGGACTTGATGCTCACCTGCCAGGCATGCGAAGAGATGGGCATCAAAACCGTGCTGCTCATGGCGGAAAGCGCCGGCGCCACGGGCGCGAAGCCCGGGCCTATTGCCTTTGCCGAAGCTGCGGATGCCGTCATCTCTATGGGCAATATGGATGAACTCATATCGCTTCCGCCCGTTGATGTCATTCTCGGGGGCCAGTGGTCATGCGGCAGATGGATGATCGACAATATGGCCCTTGAAGCCATGGAAACG
>DATGCF010000107.1:0-12771 GCA_035312245.1 Desulfosalsimonadaceae bacterium | reverse complement strand
TCATCGGATATCGCCAGCAAGCAGCCGATGCGAATCGATCGAAGACTTGCGACGGAAAACAATGCGGACGCCTCCATTTCCACGGCAAGTGCCGCTTGGGCCTGATAATGGGCGATTTTTTCGGGGGTTTCATTAAAAAGCCCATCTGTCGTCCATACGGCGCCCGTATGGATCTTTGCCGGGTTTATATCTATACTATCGGCCAGATGCGCCTGAAGCCCGCTGTCCGGGAAAGTCTCCTCTATATTATAATCAAAATAAGACCTTGTCGTGCCTTCATCAACTAATGCGCGCGTGGGGATAAGCACATCCCCGATGTTTAAATTGGAAGAAAGCGTCCCGGCCCATCCATAATGCACGATGCTTCCGGCCCCCCAGGCGATCAGATGTTCAAGCAGGGCCGCGGCGTAAGGGGCGCCCATGAACGGGCCGAGTATTATCAGCCCGTCCCGGGCATACAGTCTGCTCATCAACACACTATGGCCGGCAGCTTCTTTAAGATTTAAGATTTTTCGGATGCTGGCAAGGTCCGAGGGGTGGCTGACCATCAGCGCAGAAAAGCCGGTTCCCAGTCCCGTGGGGGCGCGAAGCGGCTTTATCAATCCATCTGTTTTTCCCATGCGGCGATGGCCTTAAAAAGGGCAGCAGGCAGGCGATTATTTATTCGGGTCCACCAGATTGGTCAATTCATCCTTTACTTCGTCAATCACGTCATAGAGCCACATCACATCCTCTATTGACAGGCGGCCAGCTTTGGCCGGGCGGCCTTCAGTGCCGTCTTTTTTCAATAAAATCCGGGGACCGATCTGCAGCTTAGGCTCACTTTCCCCGTATTGGTTGATGGATATCCGAAGACCAGTTTCCTCATTTTTCCATTCCTTGATACATTTGTCCTTTTCCGGATCATAGCCGGCCATAAAGATCTTCCTCCAAGTTAGGTTGAAATTCTCGAAAAATCCGCTAGTAATGCAAAAAGCCGGGATATCTGGCTTAAAAGCGCCAGGCGATTCTGCCGCAATGCGGCATCGTCGGTCATTACCAGCACATCATCAAAAAACTTATCCACCGGGGCCCGCAGTGTTGAAACCGCAGTAAACGCCTCGTCAATCTGCCTCTCCGCCAGCAGCTGCCTGACTTGATCCTGAATGGCGGTAAACTTTTCAAACAGCGCATTTTCGGCCGGATACTCAAAAAGACCGGGCTCTATTGCCTCTTTTGCCGTATCTGCGAAATCAGCCTTCCGGATGATGTTTACCACACGCTTAAAGCCAGTGGCCAGCGTCTCAAACTCCGGCTCGGTTTTCAACCGCTGAAGCGACCGGGCCTTCTCGGCGATGACCGGCAGTCCTTCGGATTGAGAAACCGCAAGCACCGCCGCCACGGCATCCTTGGCAACACCTTCGGATTCCAGAATATGCGCCAAACGATTCATTAAAAATGACGCCACCTGTTCGGCGGCTTTCTCTGGAGAGATGCGCGGCGCTATATCCGTAAAAGTGGAAAGGCTCATCCGGACCAGATCATCAATGGCAAGAGTAAAGCCATTTTCCAGGATAATCTGCAGCAGCCCGATCCCCTGCCGCCGCAGCGCATAGGGGTCGGAGGTGCCCGTCGGAATCAGCCCGATCAAAAAACACCCGCAGATGGTATCAATCTTTTCAGAAATACTTAAAACGCTGCCGGGCAATGTTTCCGGAAGCTGGCCCCCGGAATAAACCGGCCGATAGTGCTCCTCTATGGCCTGGGCGCAAAGCATCTCTTCGCCAGCGCCTAACGCATAAATTCGGCCCATAACCCCCTGAAGCTTGGGAAATTCGTTCACCATATGCGAGACCAGGTCAGCCTTGGAAAGCCAGGCCGCCCGATCCAGTTGCTTTGCGGTTTCCGGAGCCAGGGCCAGGTGACCGGCAAGTTTTTCGGCAACGCTTCTGACCCGGCTGACCTTGTCAAACACCGACCCCAGATCCGCCTGAAACAATACGTGCTTTAACTTGTCAGTCATATCATCAGGGGAGATGTTCAGATCGGTCTTAAAGAAGAACCGGGCATCCTCCAATCTAGCCTTAAGCACCCGTTCATGGCCGCGCTTAACCAGATCCATATCTTTGGCCAGCGTGTTATTGACAGCCAAAAAATACGGCATGACCTGATTTTTTCCATCCACCACCGCAAAATAACGCTGGTGCTCGCGCATGGCGGTAATCAGGACTTCGCGGGGGATTTCCAGAAACCGCTCATCAAAGGCGCCCAAAATCGTGGCCGGATACTCGATCAGGTTCGTGACAATATCCACCAGCTCCTCATCCGGCAGCACGTATCCGCCCGCCGGTTTGACCGCCGCTGCCATCTGCTGCCCCATTTGGGCCCGTCGCCGGGAGATATCGGCCATGACCCAGGCATCTTGTAAGGCCGGTAAATACGCTGCTGAATCTGACAGTTTGATTTTTTTAGGATGAAGGAACCGGTGCCCGAATGTATAGCGATTGCTTTTGATATCGCCCACCATAAAAGATATGACCTGCCCGCCAAGCAGCGCCAAGACGGAATGAATGGGGCGGGCAAAGGCGATATTCAAATTCGACCATCTCATGGTCTTTGGAAACGGAATGGCCAGGATCAGGCCGGCCAACGAATTTTTAAGAATCATCCGGGTGGCCCGGCCCGGATCGGTTTTTCGGGCGACCACATACCTTCCCTTCTCGGTTTCCGCGATAGATAGCCGATTGACCGGGATGCCGTTTTTTTCGGCAAATTTTTTCGCCGCTACTGTCGGTGTGCCGCTTTCATCAAATGCCACCTTTGCCGGCGGCCCCATGATTTCCTGGGTCTGGGGCGTCTGCCGGTCTGCCACATCATCAATCATAACCGCAAGCCGTCGGGGGGTGCCAAACACGCGAGCCGCTCCGTAGGAGATCCGGTGCTGATCCAAATGCTGCACCAGACTCTCGGCAAACGCTTTTAAGGCCGGCCCGATATAGCCGGCCGGGAGTTCTTCGGTTCCGATTTCAACCAGTAGCTGAGCCATTATTTCCTCATGTTAATGTAACCTAAATTTAGGTGTAAATTGTCTATCCCCAATACCCAACACCTAATACCTAAATCAACGGATACCCCATATCCTCGCGCTGACGGATATATGCCTCGGAACACTGCCTGGCCAGCTGGCGGATCCGGGCGATATAGCCGGTTCGTTCGGTCACGCTGATTGCCCCGCGGGCATCCAGCAGGTTAAAGACGTGGGAACATTTAAGGCAGTATTCATAGGCCGGGACCACCAGGCCGTCCTTAATGATGCGGGCGGATTCAGCCTCAAACTTATTGAAAAAGTCAAACAGCATATCCACGTCAGCGATTTCAAAATTATACGTGGACTGCTCAACCTCTTCCCGGTGATGGATATCCCCGTAATTCAGGTGATCATTCCATTTCAGGTCAAATACATTGTCTACGCCCTGCAGATACATGCAGATCCGCTCCAGGCCGTAGGTAATCTCCACAGAAACCGGATGCACCTCGATGCTTCCGGTCATTTGAAAATAGGTAAACTGGGTGATCTCCATTCCGTCCAGCCAAACCTCCCAACCCAGCCCGGCGGCACCCAGGGTCGGAGACTCCCAGTCGTCCTCAATAAAGCGGATATCGTGTTCAAGGGCGTCGATGCCCAATTTTTTGAGGCTTTGCAGGAACTGGGTCTGCACATCCAGCGGTGACGGTTTAAGAATCACCTGGAATTGATAATAATGCTGGAGACGGTAGGGGTTTTCCCCGTATCTACCGTCCGTAGGCCGTCTGGACGGCTGAACGTAGGCGACTTTCCATGGCTCAGGCCCCAGTGCCTTCAAAAGCGTGGCCGGATGAAACGTGCCGGCCCCCACCTCCAGATCATAGGGCTGCTCAATAATACACCCTTTTTGCGCCCAGAAGTTCTGTAACGAAAGGATTACATCCTGAAACTTCATCTGCGGTAACCACCTTTGTATGTCAATTAAAGGGTTAAGCGGTTTTTTACGTCAACCCGTCCGCATCTATTGCCGCATCCAAAAGCCGGCCGTCCGGGACATCGCCTAAAATATCGGACCATTTTCCGCGCAGCGCTTGAATATTATCCGGATTCCCTATCGCCCATAAGCAACCGCCGCCGCCGGCTCCGCAGAATCTGGCGCCGCAATCGGCCTCCCGCGCCGCATAAACCAGGCGGCGGCCGGTATCATCCAGCACATCCGGGGTCAGCTCGCAACGGATATCCGTCTCCCGGTTCATCCAGTGCGCCGCCGTTTCAAAGTCCAAATTGCCAAGGGCTTTGGCGAATTCTTTTGTGCAGTTTAGAATTTTCCGCCATTGCCCGCGGGCATCGCCGGCAAGAAACCCTTGTACCCATCGGCTGTTAATATCTTTTGATGCGTGAGGTATTCCGCAATAGGCCAGCAGAATCGATTTGTCAAGCAATGAATGCTGACCCGCGGGTATCAGTCTTTGCCGCTCATAAACCGAATCCACCCCCCCCCTGTTCCAGTGCCAGGCATGCACGCCGCCGTATACGGCGGCCAACTGATCCTGAAGCCCGCACGGGACCCCGGCTATACTTTGCTCAATGGCATGCGCCAGAAGCGGTATCTGATCCCGGGGCAGGACCTCGTTTTTAAAATGCCCAAGCAGCTTCTGATAGGCGCCGATCATGGCGACAGCCGCCACTGAGGACCCGCCCAGCGCGCTTTTGGGCGGGGAGGCGGAATCAATCCGAACATGAATCCCGGTCAACCGATAATAAGCGGCAATGGCAAACATGAGCCCCATCGGATGCGCAAAGGGCATTTGATCCAGAGCGTATTCGGCACTATCAAAACCGCGGGATGAAATTTTGACATACCCCGCCCGATGCGGGCGCAGCCGGACCATGGTTCGTAAGCTGACGGCCATATTCATCGTGCAGGGGGAAAGAAAGGCCAAAGGATAATAAAAGCTGCTGATATCGAGCGTGCCGCCCATATCCAAACGACAAGGGGCGGAGGCCTGGATGGATTCAGTTTCGAGTATGTCTCCGATAGATGCAGCCATTTCCTGTTCAGAATTTCAGTGTGCGCATTTGATTTAAAAACTTGAGGCTCTTGGGCTCCCGCCCCAGATGATACGGCACAAAGGCTTCCAAAAACTGCAGGCCCTCTTTGACCGCCTGATCCGTAAATTTAAGGCGGCCGGCATTTTCCAGGCGGCTTGTCTGAATCCAGAGGAGCTGTTTGACAGTTCCCCGGGAGAGCGCATGCCGCATCTGCTTGCCCGAAAAACATCCTTGGCATACCAATCCGCCCTTTGCAAGATCAAAACCAAACATATCCCCCCGGAGTTTCTCCAATTCCCGGGCGCAGCGCATGCACTGCTTTAAATTCGGAGAAAGCCCGGAAAACTTTAGAAAATAGAGTTGAAAGATGATGCTGGTGACTCCCGGATGCTCGCCGGCATCCAGGGCCGCCAGGCTATATCTGAGCAGTTGGTAGATTTTCGCCTGGACCTTGCCCTCTTCCAGCCAGGCGAATACCAATTCGGTCCAGTAACTGGCATACGCCGTCTTTAAGGGATGGCCCCGGATATTGGCAAACGGCTGTTTTAGGGAGGCTTCTTTGATCACCGGCAGCCCGCCTTTTTTCGGCAAAGTGGCGACCAGGGTCAATTCCGAGAAGAGTTCCAGCGTACCGGTAAAGCGCTTCCGGCTTTTCCGGGCGTATTTAGCCATCATGGGGGCCTTGCCGTAATCAAGGGTCAGCAAGGTGACAATCAGGTCATGATCCCCGTATTCGATGCGGCGAAGGAGGATGCCGGAAGTGGATATGGTGGACATTTATTCCAGGCCGAGAAAAAACGAGGCGAGCTGAAAATAGAAAAAAACACTTAGAATATCAATGGATGTGGTCACGAACGGCCCCGTGGCCACCGCCGGGTCAACATCGAACCGCGCAAAAATCATCGGCAGAAGCGAGCCCACAAGGGCGGCAATGGCCATGGATGAGGCCACCCCGGCGCCAACGGAAATGGCCACAACACCGGCGCTGTAATGGATATGCGCCAAAGTGGCCAGAAGCAGACCATAAACGCCGCCAAGGATCAAACCGATCATTAGTTCCTTGGATACCACCTGCCACAAATGGCGGATATTGATCCGGCCGGTGGCGATACCGCGAACCACAATGGTAGATGACTGGATGCCGATATTTCCGCCCATCCCCATGATGACCGGAATAAAAGCGGCCAGATAGGAGATGCGCTTTAAACTCTCTTCAAAATGGCCGATGATGAATACCGCAATAATCCCGCCCACAAAACTTGCAAACAGCCAGGGAAGGCGAATCCGCGTGCTGCGCAGCACGGATTTTGTCTCCACAAACTCCTCGCCCGCACCGGCCATTTTCAGGATGTCCTCGGTGGCCTCTTCCCGGAATATGTCAATGACATCATCAACCGTTACGATACCCACCATCTGCTGCTCTTCATCCACAACCGGCACCGCCAAAAAATTATACCGGGCCACAATCTTAGCCACCTCTTCCTGGTCCATGTCCGTTCGGACGGAAATCACATCTGTGGCCATGAACTCTCTAAGCGGTGTCCCCGGCGGCACTACAACCAGCTGTCGCAGCGAACAGACGCCTACCAGATGATTGCCCTCATCCACCACATAAATATAGAAGGGCATCTCTATATCTTTGTATTCCTGGGTCTGAAGCAGGTCAATGACTTCCTTGGCGGTCATTTCCTCGTTGAGGGCGATGAAATCAGGGATCATGATGGCCCCGGCCGTATCATCCTCATACTGCAGAAGACCTTCAACGTCTTCTGCGCCCTCTTTCTTCATGCGCTCAATAACCGCGTCCGCCTTATCCTGAGCCAGCATACGAATCAGAGCGCCGCCGTCATCAGAGGGCATGTACTCAAGGATTTCGACCAATTCATCCACGCTCAGATCATCGATCAGCGTCAGGGTGATATCCTCATCCAGTTCGCTCAGGATGATCCCGCGTTTTTCCTGGTCATCGATTAACTTAAAAAGGTTTCGCTGGTTGTAGGCGGAAAGCGAGGGGAAAACAGCGGAAAGATCAGCCGCATGGATCTTGCTGATAATTTTTTTCAGCCGGGAATAGGAACCGCGACGCAGCAGTCGTTTAATCGTCTCGATCAGTATTTTATTTCGCTCGCCCAGCATAGTATTTGAGCCTACTTCTTTTTCGGCCGCGGCAGTTCCAGGGTCACCACTTCTCCGCGTTTGCCGTTAATGTGGACGGGTTCCCCGTTTAACATCATTTTAAGTCCCCCGGCATTGCCGATCAGCATATGGTAATGGCTGCCGGCTTCAAGCTCCACATGATCCTTGGGCCGCAGGAGGTATTCCAACGGCTCCTCCCCGTCGATATTAATCTTAACCCAGGTCTTTTCGATGGCGTCGATGGTTAAAACAAAATTCCCCGCTATGCTGGTCTCTTTGCTTGGCGCAGCCCCCGCCTCTCGCGGTGATGTGGCCTCAGGTGTATGGGGCCGGTCAAACAGGGACTGCCATCCGTAATAGGCAGAAGCGGACAAAAGCCCCCCGACGGCCACGACCACAGCCAAAGCCAAAAACATCCGGGGCAGCATGGTCATCCCGCCCCGCTTTTTATTTTGCCTTTGCCGGCGTGACGGGGAAGCGGCGGACCGGTTGATGTCATAGCGATCAATCAGGTCATCCGCGTCAAGCTCTATGTAGTTCGCATAGGACCTGAGCACCTCTTTGACGAAATCCGCATTCGGTAGTTCATCATGATCCTCGGTTTCAATTAGATACAGCTGATGCAGACTGATCCCGATGGCTTCGGAGACCGTTTGCAGCTTGACCCCTCGCTGTATCCGGATCGCCCTGATGTATCGGCCGAAGGAAACCGGCCTCAAATTAGGATTGAAGCGGTTTTCACTCAATATTGGCCCCTAAAATATGAAAAATTGTTGTTTAAAGTATACCCACCATATGCCATGTCCCGGCAGAACGCAATTCTTAAAGGTCCTAACCTAACGAATAATTTTAATGTGCGATTCAGCCCGAAGCGAATCCAGCCATTCATTGAATTTCCTGTCTACGGCCTGTTCATATAGAACATTGCGGATATCACCTGATACCTCGTCCAAAGGCTTATCCGCGGAATTTACAATTTCAGCCAGATAAAAAATCTGGAACCCGCGTTCGGTTTCCACAACATCTGAGGTATGGCCGGGTTCCAAATCCTTGATGACCGGCTGCAAATCCTTCTGCAGGTCACTCAGGGCAAAATTGCCTAACTCGCCCCCATCCGAGGCATTGGGGGCCTCGGAATATTTCCGTGCCGCTTCTTCAAATGGCCGCCCGTTATTTATTGCGGCCATGGCGTCGGAAATCTTCTCACGGGCCTTAGCCCGGTCATCGCCACCGGCATCCTCCCCATAGGTGACAAATATGTTTTTCAGATGATATTCCGGTTTTCCCTTATATTTCTCAGGATGGTTCTCGTAGTATTCTCGGATGTCGGATTCCGTAATCACGATACTGGACTTGACCTCCCGGTTGACCAGCTTGCTCCGAAGAATCTGCTGGCGGATCTGCTCCCGGTAGGCCGCCATATCCATCCCGTTCATATTCAAATACCGCCGCAGCGCCTCGTCGGTGTAATAGTTCATTGATTTGATCTGCTCGATGGCGTTATCGATTTCTTCGGGTGACACCGCAATGCCTTTTTGCTGAATCACCTGATCCGCCAGCGCCTCATCGATCAACTGGTTTAGCACCTCGATGCGCTTTTCGTAGAGGACTTCCTGTTCTTTCGACGCCGCATGATTCTTTGCATAAATCTGCTCCGCCACCGGTTCAAAAGCTGAGTTGAGTTCTTTCAGCCGGATAATGTCCTCATTGACAATGGCGACAATCCGATCCACGGTTTCGCTAGCCGAAACCAGGCTGGAAGCGGCAAAATTCATGACAAGCAAAACAAAACTGATAATAAAAAAGGGTCTGATGGGGGATGGAGCCTGCATAGATACTCGCTTTAACTGATCTTGTTCAAATTTATAAAAATTATTAATAATTAACATGCCGCGCGATTTCCATCAAGGTGTTTTTGGCCTTGGCCATCAGCTGGGACGCATTGGCCGCAGTCATCTGCACCTTAAGGGTATTCTCCGGGGTAAACACAAACCGGTCCGGGGATTTGTCGATCATATCGAGAATACCGAACGGATGCTGCTGATGGGTTTCGGAAAATGCCAGCACCATGAGGCCGTCCGCCAGATCCAGCTTTTTAACTCCCGCTTTGATGGCAAGGATCCGGAGCATGATCTTTAGGAGCAAATTCTGCGCCGGCTCCGGCAACTCCCCGTATCGATCGACAAGCTCTGACTTGATATCAGAGATCTCCTTTAACTCGGCCATTTTGGCCAACCGCCGATAGATAGAAAGCCGCTGGCCGATATCCGGTATATAGTCTTCCGGGATATAGACGGACATCGGGACATTGATCTCAGGCTCAAGCTTTTCCACCACGGTTTCGCCCTTCTGACGGCTGACCGATTCTTCCAGCAGACGCAGAAACATGTCATAGCCGACCGCGGCAATATGGCCGGACTGCTCCACCCCGAGCGCGGCGCCGCCGCCGCGGATTTTTAAATCATTCATGGCTATCTGAAAACCGGCGCCAAGGTCGCTGTGCTCCATTAAAACCTTGAGCCGTTTCTGCGCGTCCCGGGTCAAAGCGGCGTCCTTCGGCACAAACATATACGCATAGGCCTGTTCATTGGATCGGCCGACGCGGCCGCGCAGCTGATAGATCTGGGCCAGGCCGAACCGGTCCGCCCGGTTGATGAGCATGGTATTGGCATTCGGAATATCCAGGCCGGATTCAACAATCGTTGTACAGACCAGCATATCGATTTCCTTGCTCATAAACTGATACATCGCCTGCTCCAGCGCATCCTCCTCGAGCCGCCCATGCGCCACGCCCAATCGCACCTCCGGCACTAGATCCTGGAGATATTTCGCCATGTTCCAGATGGTATTGATATTGTTATGGATAAAGAAAATCTGTCCGCCTCGTTCCAGTTCCTTGCGGATGCCCTCGGTGATGATCATGGGATCAAACTCGGAAATATAGGAAATGATCGGCCGTCTCAGTTCCGGCGGCGTCTGGATGACGCTGATATCGCGAACCCCCATCAAGGACATGTGCAATGTGCGGGGAATGGGCGTGGCGGTCATGGACAAGACATCCACCGTGCTTCTCAGTTTTTTAAGCTTTTCCTTATGCTTGACCCCGAACCGCTGTTCCTCGTCGATTACGATCAGGCCCAGATCCTTTAATTCAATATCCTTCTGCAGAAGCCGGTGGGTGCCGATGACGATATCCGCTGTGCCCCTTTTCAAATGGCTCAAAATTTCCGTCTGCTTTTTCCGGGACCGGAATCGGCTCAAACACTCAATGTGGACCGGATATCGGGCGAATCGTTCGGAAAACGTGAGGTAATGCTGCTCCGCCAGCAGGGTGGTGGGTACCAGCAAAGCCACCTGCTTTCCCTCGTTAACTGCTTTAAAGGCGGCCCGCAGAGCGACTTCGGTCTTACCATAGCCGACATCACCGCAGATCAGGCGGTCCATGGGCCTTGGATGCTCCATGTCTGTTATCACATCATCGATGGCTTTCAGCTGATCCGAAGTCTCCTCATAGGGAAAACCCGCCTCAAAATCCTTATAATAGCTGTCCGGCGGGCTAAAAGCATGCCCTTCTCTGGCCCGGCGCGCGGCATAGAGATCTAAAAGCTCATTGGCAATTTTTTCCGCAGACTCCTTGGCCTTGGCCCGGGACTTTTGCCAGGTCTTCCCGCCCAGCTTGTCGATGGCCGGGTCAATGCCCTCAACGCCCATATACTTCTGGACCATATCCATGCGATCAACCGGCAGATAAAGCTTATCCCCGTCCTTATAGCGAATCTGCAGAAAGTCACTGGTCATCCGCTCAACCGATAACTTAGCCAATCCCCTGTACTGGCCGATACCATGCTCGACGTGGACCACCAGGTCATCGATATTTAATTCACCAAAGTCAAGAAGCTCTGTCTGGACTTTTTCCCTGCCTTTTCGCCGCTGGCGGCGAACCATTCGCTCACCGAAGATTTCGGACTCAGTAATCACGGCAAGCGCCGCCTCCGGCCAGACAAAGCCGGCGCTCAGCTGGCCGATGTAAATATAGGCTTGGCCTTTCTGCAGACGCGAAAGATCGGTGGCTTCTGATATATGGGGCGACAATCCATAGGGGGCAAACAGCTCCTGCAGCCGTTTCGCCTGGGAATCCGTATGGCAGACCAATAGGGTCAGATACCCGGCCGAGCGATGGGTCTCAATCCATTCTTTCAAGGGCTGAAGTACATGCCCGTCTATTTGCCCACGCGTCAGCTGAGCGGTGAGTTCAGTGTTATCCGACGCATTGACCGGAAATATGCCGGATGCTGCCTCATCGGTTGACGCCGCAGGCAGCGGACGGTAATCCAGACAAACACGATGGGCCAGGCCGGACTCCACCTTGGTCCAGCTTTGATAAAGATGATCAGGATCCACGCACAGCCGGTTTTCTTCCCGTGCCTGCAGATAATTCCGGGCCGCCAAATTTTCCGCCTGGGTGGCCTCTTTCTTAATCTCCCCGATATGGCTTTGAATCCAGAGCATATTTTCCGGCGCATAATCAAAAAGCGTATCAAGCTCTGAATAGATGAGCGGCAGGAGACTTTCCAGACCGTTAAACACGCCTTCTGATCGGATCCGGGCGATAAACCGATTGACCTGCTCCTCTGAAAGGCCCAGATCGCGGCCATGATCCCGGACGCGCTGAATCATGGCATCAAGCCAATGCTTCTTGAGCACGGCTTCCCTGGCCGGCAAAATAATCGCTTCCTCAACAGTTCGGGTTTTGCGCTGGCTGCCAGGTGAAAAAAACCGCATGGAATCAACCATATCGCCGAACAATTCTACGCGCAGGGGCTCGGCATACATGGGAGAAAAGATGTCAATAATTCCGCCGCGGACAGAATATTCCCCGGGCTCCTCCACCAGAGCGGTATGATTGTAACCGCCTGAGTGCAGATGGGAAATCAGGCGGTCGCGGTCGATCTCCTCGCCGGCCATCAGCAATTCGGCATAATCATTGAGTATGGATTTGGGAATCAGCCGCTGCAACAGGGTTTCGGCCGGCAGCAGAATGATCATCCCCTCCGCGGTATCAGCGGCCAGCCGATACAACAAATGGATACGCTGGGCGGCGGTTTCATTGTGATAGGCGATTTGCTTAAACGGCAGAATATTATACGGCGGAAAGACCCAGACTTCCCTATCGGGACCGCGCAGAAAAAACTGGATGTCATTTGCCATCCGGTCGCATGCTTTGCGCGTCGGCAGGACCATGCAAATCGGTCGGCTGATTGATCTGGCCACCTGCGCGGTAACAAAAGCCCGCTCTGAGCCGGATGCATTGGTACATATCACCCGGTTGCCGGCTTTAATATTCTCAAGCAGGGAATTCAAACTTGTGTCAGTCATTGAATTAAACATAATATTTATGGGAATCTCACTATTGCCTGATATTTTAAAATCGCTTGACGGTCTGTCAATAGCGTGTTAATTGGAAATCGATATTTTCGGCCGACGTAGCTCAGTTGGTAGAGCAGCTGATTCGTAATCAGCAGGCCAGCGGTTCAAGTCCGCTCGTCGGCTCCATAAAGCCACATAAAAGGGGGGCCTGT
>DATGCF010000106.1:0-3191 GCA_035312245.1 Desulfosalsimonadaceae bacterium | reverse complement strand
GGCCGCGATGCTCAGCCGTCTCGGCGGAAGAGGATACCAAGTTCGAGAGGATCAGGAAGTCTACAGCATCGATTTCGATCCCGATAGCGATTTCGATCCCGAGGAAAACGAATCCCAACCTTAGCGTTAACAGGACCGGGGGTATGGATTTTGCGGTTAGAACAAATTAGCCGTGGGCAAGGAAATGAGGCTTGAAAATCAGCGTGGAAAAATTAAATTAAGAGTGGTAAATTTTAAATTTTAATCATATGCTCAAAATTTTCCAGTAACCTAAAACCTAAAGGAGGCTATCTATTATGGCGAAAATGAACGATCGCATGAAGGAACTATTTGAAAAAGTGCCTGCCGCAATAGTGGCGACCGCCACACCTGACGGCGACCCCAATGCCGTGCCCGTGGGCGCCAAAAAAATCATTGATGATGAGACCATCCTGATATCTGACCAGTTCTTTAAAAAGACCCTGGCCAATATGAAATCCAATCCCCGGATCGCCGTATCCTTCTGGGAAGGCCACGAAGGTTACCAGTTAAAGGGGTCGATCACCATTGAAACATCCGGAAAGCGTTTTGAGGAAACCGCCAAATGGATCGAAGAAATGGGGAACAAGGCAGGATTTCCCTTAAAATCAAAGGGCGCGGTGATCTTAAAGATTGAAGAGATTTACGGGCTGGCCCCAGGCCCCGGCGCCGGCAAGAAACTGGCCTGATGCCATAACTTTAAAGGTACTGAGGTACTGAGGCACTGAGCCTTTTAAACTGTGAACTCAAAGGCATTTGGCGGATGCGCTATCGCTTATCCGCCCTACTGATTCGGACTCGTGCTCGTAATCGGCTTTTAATTTTTTCGAGTACGATTACGAGTACGAGAACCGTCCCGCTTGCGCGGAACTGAGTACGGTTAAATTCCTTAAAGGCCTGAACACTGAAACCTTAACTCTTTAATTTGACCCGAAAAAGCAGCAGGCAGGCAATCACATCCAGGCCCATGTATAGCCAGTAAGCCGCATCATAGGTGCCAGTCAGATCATAGCTCAATCCGGAGATCAGGTAGCCCGTCATCTGAAGCACCAGGAACATGTAAAGAAACCGGAACACGCGGGGAAAGGCTTCGCGGCCGAACCGTTCGGCCACGATAATCGGAAAGGTGGAAAGCACGCCGCCCATGGAAAATCCGAACACGGCGATAAAAATAGCCAGTGTCCAGATATGCGGCGCACAAAGGCCGAAGAAAAGACCAAAGGCGGTGGCCCCCGCCATGACCGCGGCCACCCGGGTGGCGGCAAATCGGTCGCAAAGTGAGCCCCACAAATATTTTCCCGCCGCCCCGATCAGGGCGGTTACCGCCATCATGGCCATGGCATCCACGGAATTAAACCCGATATCTGAAAACCGGGGCTTTAACTGGGACATCACCCCGACCACCCCGATCATCATCATGCCATAGGCCATCCCGATCTTCCAGAATGCATCGGTTCGGACCAGCGCGGAAAGCGACCATTGGTCCGTTGCGGCATGGACGGATAAATCATATCCGGCGGCGCCATCGCCGCGGCCGGATACCGGGGGCGCAAGCGGCGCACCCGGGGGGCCGGCACCGTCCGGCGCCATCCCGTATTTTTCCGGCCAGTCCCGAACCACCAGCCAAGCCATCGGGCTGATGCCGAGCATGGCGATGCCAATAATCAGCGCAGCGGTTTCCACCCCATGTTCAAGAATCAGCACCATGGCCAAAAAAGGAAGTACCGCCCCGGATAGAGAGATACCGGCGGTGGTGAGGCCGAGCGCTTTGCCGCGCTGGGCCACAAACCAGTTGCTGACCGCCGTATTGGCCACAATACCCCCGTAGGCGCCATTAAAAACAAAAAGAAGAATATAGAAGAGATAGAACTGCCAAAGGACGGCCATTCGGAAGAGGAAAATAAACGCTATGCCGGCGCCCATGGCACCGAGGGTCATCAAAATTCGGGGGCCGATCCGTGCCACAAAGCTGCCGTAGACGAATTGGCTGACAAACCCGCAGAGGGTGCCCAACGTGACCGCTAAATTAATATCCGTCCGGCTCCATGCCCGCATCTGGCTGACCGGTTCGAGAAACGCATTTAATGCGTAAAAGCCGGAGCCAACCGCCATAAAATTGGCCAAAACAGCCACAATGGCGATATACCAGCCGTAATAGGGCGGCTTCGGCAGTTTCAATGGGGTTACTTACCCTGCGCCTGAAGGGAAACCGGTAATCCGGCGCCCCTTTTCCGGGCCACTTTCACTGATCGGACAAAATCCTCAAACACCTCCCGGGTATTGTATTTAAACCGGTAGCCGGTTTCCCGGATCAGTTTTTCGGAACTTGCGATCCAGGGGTGGACCATGAGCCGCATGGCCGGAGACGGGAATTCGGTGATAAGGATATGCATAATCAATTATCCATTGATTGGTATTGCCTGACTTTCGGCATGGCGAGAAACTTTACCATAAATCTTGTGGCAAGCGGCATCAACCAAGTGAAAAAAAACATGTGACCCGTAATCCCTATATTCCAAAACAGCTTATTACGATGGGCCGCCTTCCATACGGTTTTGGCGACTTTTTCTGGATCTATATAGCCGAAAAGCGTTTTCAATGATTTCATGCTCTTGACATCGTCCGCGCCGTCTAACATCGGCGTCTTAACGTAGGGGGGCCTTATGTTACAGACATGAATGCCATAGGGCTCCAGTTCAATACTCAACGCCTCTGCCATGGCATCCAATGCACTTTTGGTAGCTGAATAAACCCCCACTTCAGGAATACCATACACCGAGGAGACAGACGACATGTTGATAATTTTGGCACCAATGGTTGCCTTAAGATACGGCAAGCTATAATAAATGCAGTTGAGACAGCCCTTGAAGTTAATATCCACAATCTTGTGGTGAATTGCAAGAGCCTCATTTTCAAAAAAACCAAGGGCTAAGATGCCGGCGTTATTGAGCAAAACATGGAGCTTCCCCCCGGTTTTACCAGCAAATGCCTCCACACCGCGCTGAACGCTTGCTGCATCCGCCACCTCCATATACCCGATATGACAGTTGTCCGGGCCGATGTTCGTCTCAAGGGTCTTGAGCCCTTCTTCATTCACATCAAAGGCCCCCACATACCATCCGTTTTCGGCAAACAGCAGCGCCGTCTCCCGGCCGATGCCCGAGGCCGCACCG
>DATGCF010000105.1:0-4968 GCA_035312245.1 Desulfosalsimonadaceae bacterium | reverse complement strand
CTTGACATTAACAAACAATTGATTGTCAAATCGACCGATGAGGACACCCGGGTCAGTACCGCCTACACGGGAAAGACCCTGCGGGCGAACTACAGCAAATTCCATGATTTGTGGGCCCAATCCGGCCTGGATCCGCTGCCGTTTCCCGCCCAGGTGGTCATTTCCTCATATCTTCTGTCCGCGTTTATTGAAGCCGATAAAACCGATTATGTCGGGGGGCTGGCCGGACAGGTATCCGGCATTATCCATGACATCAAGCCGGCCCGGCAGGTTGTGGAAGAAATGGTGGCCGAAACCGTGGATATTCTTTCGCGAAAAATACCGGAGAATGTCCGGATGCAATAAAAACCCCAAAGAATTTAAATGCATAATAGTCTTCTATGGTTATGTTCTAATATATTTGGGGTCAAAAATGATTCAATTTGACAACACCTGATAATTAATTGTAGGTGTCCGAAAACAAAAAACAAGGAGGTTTCTTATGAACGGTGCAGACTCAGCCAATGATATTGATTTTACGATTGATAAAGACAATCTTTACCGGGAAGAATCCATTACCGATTTAAAAGTGGCATCCATCCGAAAAATGGTGCCGGTTAATTCGGATGGCACGGATGATACCAGCCGATCCCCGGTTTTTATCGGAAATTCACAGCTCATGACCCCTGAAGGGCCGCTGCCGCTTCAGGCCAAATTAAACGCCACCACCCTGGATGAGGCGATGAAGGAATTTCCCCAGGCCATGAAGCAATCGCTTAATGAAACCATTGAGCACCTGCGCAATATGCAGCAGCAACAGCAGCAACAGCAGCAGCAGAGCGATTCCCGGATTATTACCCCCAGGTAAGGCCAAAAGTTCGGGGGTATGGCTGAAAGCTACCCCCGTTCCTCCGCATCCAGCGCAATTATATCCTCTTGTCGGGTGTCCCCCACTGCATCAAAAAAAACCACAAACAAACCGGTTGAATAATCAAATGGAAACTGATCGCTTTATTACCGCTATCGCTGAAGAATTAGACATCAACACACACCAGGTGCAGGCAACTGTTTCGCTGCTTGATTCGGGTGCCACCATTCCCTTTATCGCCCGCTACCGGAAAGAAGCCACCGGCAGCTTAGATGAAGTGTCGGTGGCCGCTATCCGGGACCGATTAAACCAGCTGAAAGAGCTCTGGGACCGCAAGGACACGGTTCTTAAATCCCTTGAAAAAAACGGGCATTTAACCGATGAACTGAAGCGAAAAGTTTTGGCCTCCGATTCCCTGGCCACCCTCGAGGACCTGTATCTGCCCTATAAACCCAAGCGCCGGACCAAGGGGGTAATCGCCCGGGAGAAGGGCCTGGAGCCGCTGGCCACCGTCATTTTTGATCAGACCGGCATAAACCCGGCAGCCGCAGCCGAACCCTTTATTGATCCGGAAAATGGTGTCAACACGGTTGACGAGGCCCTGGCCGGGGCGCGGGATATCATTGCCGAAATGATCAATGAAAACGAGGCCGCCCGGGCGGCCCTGCGGGAGCTGTTCTTTACCAGGGGGGGCATTAAAAGCTGGGTGGCCGCGAATATGGCGGAAAAAGGGGCGAAATACCGGGATTATTTTGACTGGGAGGAGCCGCTGACCGCCATTCCCTCCCACCGGATGCTGGCCATCCGGCGGGGGGAGACCGAGGATATTCTGCATTTCCGGATTCAGCCGGATGCGGACCAGGCGGTGGCGCTGCTTGAATCGCTTTTTATCAAAGGCGACGGGACGGATACGGAGCAGGTCCGGATTGCCGTTAAAGACGCCTATAAGCGGCTGCTTTCCAATTCCATGGAAACCGAAGCCCGTATTTCCGCCAAAAAAACCGCAGATGCCGAAGCCATTCGCATATTCGCCGAGAACCTAAGGCAGCTTCTGCTGGCTCCGCCCTTAGGTCCCCGGCGGGTGATGGGCATTGACCCGGGCTTTCGGACCGGCTGTAAAGTGGTCTGTCTGGACGCGCAGGGCAAGCTCCTGCACACCGACACCATCTATCCCCACATGTCGGAAAAACAGGCGGCAGCTGAAAAAGAGAAAATCAAATCTCTTTGCGAAGCGCATGATATTACCGCGGTCGCCGTGGGAAACGGCACGGCCGGGCGGGAAACCGAGGCGTTTGTCAAGGCGATTGATTTTTCCGTTCCTCCGCAGGTGGTGATGGTCAATGAAAGCGGCGCATCCGTCTATTCCGCATCAGAGACCGCAAGGGAGGAATTTCCGGATCATGATTTGACCGTCCGGGGGGCGGTGTCTATTGGGCGGCGGCTCATGGATCCGCTGGCGGAACTGGTCAAAATTGACCCCAAATCCATCGGGGTGGGCCAATACCAGCACGATGTCGATCAGAAAGCTTTAAAGCAGGCCTTGGATGATGTCGTGGTCAGCTGCGTCAATGGCGTCGGCGTGGATTTAAACCGGGCCAGTGCCCAGCTCTTAACCTATGTTTCCGGATTAAATGCCGGTATCGCCAAAAATATCGTGACCTACCGGGAAGCAAACGGCCCGTTTACGGAAAGGCGAGAGCTGAACAAAGTCCCCCGTTTAGGACCCAAGGCGTTTGAGCAGTGCGCCGGGTTTCTTCGGATTCCGGACGGGAAAAACCCATTGGACGCCAGCGCCGTGCATCCGGAAAGCTATCCCATAGTAGATCAAATGGCGGGTGATTTGGGCGCTGCCGTCAAGGATTTAATGCACAGTCCGGATTTACGGGAAAAAATCGATATTTCCGCCTATGCCTCCGATACCGTAGGCCTGCCGACGCTCCGGGACATCATGGCAGAGCTTGCCAAGCCCGGCCGTGATCCGCGGGATAAATTCGAGGCCTTCTCCTTTGCCGACGGGGTGGAAACAATGGATGACCTGCAAATCGGCATGAGACTGCCGGGCATTGTGACCAATATTACCGCATTCGGGGCGTTTGTGGATATCGGCGTCCACCAGGACGGCCTGGTCCATATCAGCCAGATGGCCGATCGATATGTAAAAAACCCGGCGGACGTCGTCTCGGTGCATCAGAAAATTCAGGTAACGGTCATCGATATTGATCCAGCGAGAAAGCGGATTTCGCTCTCCATGAAATCTGAAGCCGGTGCGGCGGCAGATACAGCCCGGAAAAACACAGGGCCATCACCAAAGGAGCGAAAAGCCGGGCCAAAAAAGAAGCCGAAAGAGACTCGGCCCGAAGCCTTTAACAATCCCTTTGCCGAAGCTTTTATGAAAAAGGGATTAAAATAGGTGTTAGATAATCCTGCTTGACTAACAAGCCCGGTATTGCATAAACTAACTCTTTAGTATCTGATCGTTTTGTAAAACATCTGTTAAAATCAATGCCAATCAACAACCATGGGATGACATTATGGCTGCTACCAAATACCGGGTATTAATGACAGGCGAACTTGCCCAGGGCAAATCCATTGATGAGGTCAAACCGCGTCTGGCCAAACTTTTTAAAACCACTCCTGAAAAAATCGACGGGCTTTTGAAGCGCAATAATGTCGTCATTAAAAAGGATGCGGATCTGGAAACCGCCCAAAAATACATACGGGCCATTGAATCCGCGGGCGCCGTCTGCCGCATGGACCCGCCAGCGCCTGAAGCCAAGGCTTCCCAGCAGCCGGCGGGGGAAACCCCGGCCAAGGAGCCGGCTGCCCCTGCGGAGCCCCGGGTGGTACCCATCCACCTGATCAATAAGGAAGAAGCACGTTTTTCCCCGCAGATGCTCGATAACATCTCCGCCTCAGCCAACGGCCTGAATCTGAACACCCCGGATTTTCAGGATGTGCCCTATGATCAAATCAATGCCTTAACCGCCTATACGGTGGACGACAAAAGCACCCTGCTGCTCTTTATTGACGGACAGGCGCGGCCCATGGCCTGCCATATCGAAAACATCAATTATGATGGCTTTCCCATTAAACAGCTGGCCAAGCCCATCGCCACGTTTCGAAACTTCCTCTATTTCCTTTGCCGGAAAAACCCGTCGATCTTTCTTGAGGAAACCACATTTGACTTTTTATCCGGCAATCAGCCGCAGATAATGGATGCGGTGAAAGTTGAAAAGCTGGCCACCAACATGGGCAAGCTGATTGAATCCGGGGATATGGCCGCCCAGGCGTAGGCTGAGCCGGCCGCCTTTGGATCAAACCTCTGCCGCCGGCAGATAAAGGGTCACGGTGGTGCCCTCCCCCGGCTTTGAATCCACCGTAATACCGCCTTTATGCCGCTTGATGGTGGCGTATACGGTGGTTAGACCCAGGCCCTGACCTTTGCTGGAGGGCTTATTTTGGGTGGAAAAATAGGGGTCAAAGATTTTATCGATTTGATCTGCCGGAATGCCGACGCCGGTATCTGACACATCGATCTCCACATACTTGCCCGGTGCCAGCGATTTGCCCTTATCCAAAAGGCCGACCGCCAATTCGATGTTTTTGGCGGCAACCGTAATGGTGCCGCCCTCGGCAAGGGCACTTTCTGCGTTGGATAACAGATTTTCCATCACCTGTAGCATCTGGTCATAAACAAAGGCCGACCGGTAAAGCCCCCCGGCGATTTGAATTTCATAATGGATCCGGTCCGAGGTGTCGATCCGCGGGCCTAATGCGTGTTGGATCAGCTCGGTAATGGAGCCTCTGGATTTTAATGCGAGCGGACTTTCGGACAGCTCAAGGAACCGGCGGATCAGCTGCTTTGCCTCCAGGCATGCCCGATACGCCCGATCCAGCTGTTTGGCCTGTCCTGTATCCGTAAAACTCTGCGCCAGCTCAATGCTTCCCATGATGGTAAACAGCAGGTTGTTAAAATCATGGGCAATGCCGCCGGAAAGCTTGGCCACCGCCTCCATTTTCTGCGCCTGCCTGAGTTCGGCTTCCAATAGGTTCCTCTGGGCTTCGGCTTTCTTAAGCTCGGTCACATCATGAACGGTGCCCTGGTATCCGCAAATGCGATC
>DATGCF010000104.1:0-3836 GCA_035312245.1 Desulfosalsimonadaceae bacterium | reverse complement strand
CACACTACCTGATCCCCCTATGAAAAAGGGCACACTACTTGCCCCCCCTTTGAAAAAGGGCACACTATCTGACCCCCCCTTTGAAAAAGGGGGGATTGGGGGGATTTATAAAGGTGTCATGATGAAAAATCCCCCTAAATCCCCCTTTCAAAAGGGGGACTTAAAGGAATCCGGCTTTTTTTATAAGTATTTGCCAATGCCAAAGGCACTGAGTCTTTTAAACCTTAAACCGTGAACGGTGAACCGTGAACCCAACGGCACTTAGAAAAAAGTTCAATATTTTTGCTGCGCTGCATTTCCCGGAATTAACCCATGAATTATTCTGTACATGAATCCAGCTATATAGACGATGATGTGGCTATCGGCGATGGCACCCGGATCTGGCATTTCTGCCATATCCTGTCCGGCAGCCGGATCGGCGAAGACTGTAATATCGGCCAGAATGTGGTGGTCGGCCCGGATGTGAGCATCGGCAGCCGGTGTAAAATTCAGAATAACGTGTCGGTTTACAAGGGCGTGACTCTTGAAGACGGCGTTTTTTGCGGGCCTTCGATGGTGTTTACCAATGTGTTTAACCCCAGGTCCTATGTGCGGCGGATGGATGAAATCCGGGAAACGCTTGTTAAAACCGGGGCCACATTGGGCGCCAACTGCACAATCGTCTGCGGCCATACGATTGGCGCCTATTCATTTGTGGGGGCAGGGGCCGTGGTGACCCGGGATGTTCCGGATTATGCCTTGATCGCCGGCAACCCGGCCCGGCAGATCGGCTGGGTGTGCAAATGCGGGGAAAAGCTGCCCGAGGATTTGTTTTGCAAATTTTGTGAAATTCAATATCAGGAAGCCGATGGGGGGTTGGCGGTTTTTAAGTAACCCCCACCCAATCCCTCCCCCAAAAATTGGGAGAGGGGTGAAGAAGATACAGGGAAAGCTTATGTTAATGACATTGAAGCCTATGTAGAGGAAGGCTTTAGCCTTCCAGGTTCAGGTTCTTAAACGGTTCGCCGGTTATTTACACCTCAATTTAGGTACAGAAGTGACTCAAAGTATGAATAAATCATCTGAAGACATGCATTCCATTACAGCAAGGCTTCAGAATTACCTGGAGTTTATTGCAAATATCGGTTTCAAGGGCGTTGATTGCTCGGCGCAAACCCTTGCCACCCTTAAATCCTGGGAGCAGCATCCTTTACAGGAAAATGAATCCTTAATCGATATTGAGAATGAATTAAAGCGGTGCCGAAAATGCCGCCTCGCTGTAGAAGAGCGGGGCGGTATTATGGGCGCGGGCAAAACGGAGGCTCGGATTATGTTTGTCGGCGGCTGGCCCGAGCCAGAGGACGAATCATCCGGCAAACCCTACAGCGGAAAAGCCGGCGACCTGCTGGGGCGGATTATACAGGCCATGGATTTAACCCGGGCAGATGTCTATATCACGCATGTCCTAAAATGCCGGCCGCCGCAGAATGCTCAGCCGGGAACCGGGGATATTAAAACTTGCTGCGGCTTTGCCAGACGGGAAATCCATGTGGTAAAGCCAGCTATGATTTGCGCGCTTGGCGAAGCTGCCGCCAAGGCGCTGCTTGAAGATCAATCCCCATGGGAGAAGCTCCGCGGCAGATTCCATACTTATAAAAATATACCCGTCATGCCCACATATTCGCCCGAGCATTTGCTTGCCAATCCCTCGGCCAAGCGAAAAACATGGGATGATATCAAGCAGGTGCTTGAGAAGCTAAAAGACTTGTAGCTCACGCAAGGACATATTTTACGGCCGAAAGAATTCATTGGCAAACGGCTGAATAATTGAAAAGTCATTGACAAAACAAAAAGCCCTGTATTAAAAATATAAAGTTAATTCTTTCAGTTATTGAGCGGGGGCGGCTGACCTCCGCTTTGTATTTTTAATGGCTTCGTAAAAAGCGATTTATTCCGCCGCGGCGGTATTTTTGCAGTAAGTAACGTTTAATTCGTACTCGTACGCGTGCTCGTACTCGTAATCGGCTTTTAAATTTTCCCGAGTACGATTACGAGTACGAGAACCGTCCCGCTCGCGCGGGGCTGAGTACGATAAGGTCCCTGGTAATGATTGAGATGGCTTGGTTAAGCGAATAGCGATATAATTAATTTATGAAAAATATATAAAGGAGGATATGCAAGACATGGGCAAAAAAGAAAAGCAGACCAAGGAAAAACCGCTTGATAAAATGACAGCCAGTGAGCTTCGGGCGATTGCGATTGAAATGCCGGAGATTACCGGTGCCAGCGGCATGAACAAGACCGAGCTGGTAAAGGCCATTAAGAAGGTCCGGGGTGTCGAGGATACAGCCAAAAAAAAGGATGCAAAGGTATCCGTGCGTGAGCTTAAGGAAAAAATCCGGGAGCTTAAGAAAAAAAAGGCGCAATTCATTGAAGAAGAAGACAAGAAAATGGCTGATGTTTATCGGCGCCGGATCAGCCGGCTTAAGAAAAAAACCCGGAAAGCCGCGTAAGCCCGGTCGCTTAGTGTATGAAAGATGATTTGAAGCTGGTGCCATCGGAACTGGCCTTTGATATTGACGGCGTATTTGCCGATACCATGCGCCTTTTCCTGGATATCGCCTACCATGAGTTCGGGATCAATGACGTCCGCTATGAGGATATCATTGATTATAATTTTCGGGCGATTGGAAGCATGGACGAAGTGATGTCCATGGAGATCCTGATCAAAATCGTTGAAGGCAGCTACACCCTGCCGTTAAATCCCATGGCCGGGGCGCCGGCGGTAATCCAAAAGTTAAATCGTCATCACCGGCCCACGCTTTTTGTCACAGCCCGCCCGGATGGCGGGCATATTTCCGACTGGCTGCTTGATGTGCTGCGCGTGTCCGGCGATGATATTGCGGTGGTGGCCACCGGTTCCTTTGAAGATAAAACGGATGTGCTGCTGGAAAAAGGTATTAAACATTTTGTAGAGGATCGGCTGGAAACCTGTTTTCTGCTTCAGGAGGCGGGCATAAATCCCGTTGTTTACAAACAGCCCTGGAACCGAAAGCCGCATCCGTTTATTGAGGTCGACAATTGGCAGGATATTGAAGCGTTGATCGCCTTTCAATGAATGATAACTCATTAAATCTTCTGGTCCAGCAGTTCATTGATTTCCTTTCCCTGGAGAAAGGTTATGCGGCGAATACCTGCCGGGCGTACTCCCGGGACCTTGAAGATTTTCTGGCGTATTTCATGAACAACCGGGCCCTGCCGATGACAATGGAAGGCGACGGCAGGGATCTGGATGCAACGGATCTGGATGCTGTCAGCAGCCTGGTGATACGGGGCTACCTTGGCCATCTGCACAAGCAAAAGATACAGAAGACCTCGATTGCGCGCAAAATTTCTTCGATCCGCACATTTTTCAAGTTTCTGGAAAAGCACGGGGTGATTTCGAAAAATCCCGCGGAATCGGTATTAACGCCCAAGCAGGATAAGCCCGTCCCCGCTTATTTAACCGTGGATCAGGTTTTTCGGCTGCTTGACTCCATTGATACGAAGACACTTGCCGGCAAGCGGAACCGGGCGATTTTAGAAACCATGTATTCGGCCGGGATCCGGGTGTCTGAGCTTGTCGGCCTGGATGTGCCGGATGTGGATTTTTCCGGAAAATCGATCCGGGTGCTGGGAAAGGGCAATAAAGAGCGGCTGGTGCCCATAGGGCAGCCTGCGCTGGCGGCGATTGAAAATTACCGGGAGGCCCTTCATATTCAGAAAAAATTGACAAATGGCGATCAGGGCCCATTGTTTTTAAATAAAAATCTGGGGCGGCTGACAACGCGATCAGTGGCCCGGCTGCTGAGTAAAGC
>DATGCF010000103.1:0-8208 GCA_035312245.1 Desulfosalsimonadaceae bacterium | reverse complement strand
AGAGCAGAAACCCCATCATTAAGGATGGAATAATCCACGGAGAAACCACTTTGCCGTAAATAATGGTAAGCGGTATCAGGCATAAAAGCCCGCCCATGGCAAGCACGCTCACCCATAACGGATAACCGGAATCCCCCTCGTATGCGGCTGCCCAATCTTCATCGTCCTTGGCATCGGAGGCCTCAGCGCACGCCCCTTCTGAATGGGCATCGGTTTCCACTGAGACCGACCGGCCCGGGTCCGGCGAGGCAAAGCGGGCATAGAGCTTGGCCGTAATAATCGCGATAATGGTTGAGCCCAGGGTGGCAAACAGGGTGGTGGGGAGAATGCCCGCCGGATCCATGGAACCGGCCGATGCCCGGAGCGCAATCACGCCGGTGGGCAGCAGGGTCACGTTGGAGGTGTTGATGGCCAGAAACAGCGCCATGGAGTTGGTGGCGGTGCCTTTTTCGGGGTTTAGCTTATCAAGTTCCTGCATGGCCCGAATACCGAACGGAGTGGCCGCATTGCCCAGCCCCAAAGCATTGGCCGACATATTCAGAATCATGGCGCCCATGGCCGGATGCTCGGCCGGCACCTCGGGAAACAGCCGGGTCATCAGCGGCCGGATCAGCCGGGAAATAATGCGCAGCATACCGCCCTCCTCGGCCACCTTCATCAGCCCCAGAAAAAGCGTCATCACGCCGATCAGGCCGATGGCCAGCTCCACTGCCCCGCCCGCAGAATCCACCATGGCCTGGGAAAGCGCCTGAATGGGCGTGGTATCGGCACCCGCCAGGCCGCCGGTGACCTGGTGGAACGCGGCAAACACAAAGGCAATGCCCACAATGACGAAAAAAACAATATTCATATGCTGATCAGAACAAGTCCTGCTGTTTCGGGCTTTTCGGGCTGTCGGATGGGGCCGTATCGGCTGCCGCTTCCTTTACCGGTTCGGCCGCTTCTGCCGGCTGATTTAAATCCTCTTTTAAGGGGGCGGTTCTGTAGGAAACGACGAATCGGTCCGTCTCCTCACTATCCACCCGCTTCGGGCGATGGAAAAAAATCTCTTTTTCCTGTTGGGTCACCACCGGAAATCCGTATGAAGCGCTCTCGTGCTTGATGGCCTTTCCGGCGGACAGCCGGTCTTTCACAAATTCTTCATGGCGGGCCAGGCGCTCTGTGATCACCTGATTGCCGAAAGGCACCATTTGGTCAACGGTTTTGCGGATTTCCTCAACAAACTCCGCCTCCAGCTCAAACCCAATGGAATTTCGGGCCGCAACCATGGCCGCGATCATGGTGGTACCCACGCCCAGAAACGGATCAAGCACCGTATCTCCGGCCACGGAATACATATTGATAAGCCGGTAGGCGAGCTCAAACGGAAACGCGCCGCTTCTCGCCCGCACCTTTTTATCCTGCATCGCCTGGCGCGCGCCTTTTAAATCCATCCAGACGTCGGAGAACCATTGATTGCGCTCTTCCCAGAACAAGGCGCTTCTGCGGCGATCCGCCTTTTCCGACGGAATATCAAACTCCCGCTTATCCCCTTTCCTTAAAATCAAAACATACTCATGCTCCAGGGTGACATAGGCGCCGGCCGGCAGCATGCCGGAGCCCATAAACTTATTCGGGGCGTTGGTCTGCTTGCGCCATAAAACGGCCGGCAGCGGGCACAGGCCTTTTCCGTAAAGATAGGTGAGAATGCGGGCATGATTGGGGTAGAGCATGAAGCGGCTGCCCAGCGTGCGGGTGGCATCCCCGATATTAATACAGGCAAAGCCGCCGGGCTTTAGTATTCGGACCACCTGGTCCCACACCCGATCCAGCACCTGGTGCATGCATTCAAACGCCTTATCGCCGTCCCGATCGGCCATGGCCGCCGCCACTTTTTGGCTCTGGCCGGCAAACGTATCATCCCACATCTCGATCATGGGATACGGCGGGGAGGTCACGATCAGATCGATGCTTTTCCCGGCAACCGCCTTCATTTTTTTGGCGTCTGCGAAATGCAGCTGATGGGTGGTCTTCATAAGCCGATGCTAACCTTTATAAAACATCTGATACCGGCAGCATTAGTGTACTGGTTCATAAATTCGATGACGTATTCAATTACTGTTTGGGGGCCTGGATAAACCCCGCCCCTGCAGAAAATACCGTTGGTATTAAGAAATAAACTAAAGGAGGGCTTTATGCCCTCCCGGCAATAGCCCGGTATTGGCCGCTATATTTATGCCAAAGTGCACTTAGCGCGCCGGCATAAACAAAGTATACCGATTAAAAGTCCCGGGGCGCGGGAACCGTCTTCTTGACAATGGCGAGAACTTCTTCCGGGGAATTCGCCATTTTCATGATATGCATATCCTTTGACGCAATCATACCATTGCCGAGAAGCTGGCACTTGATCCAATCGATCAACCCGCACCAGTAGGTTGAATCATAGAGGATCACCGGCAGGGGCTTAAGCCGGTGCGTTTGGATGAGGGTGACCGCCTCAAACAGCTCATCCATAGTACCGAATCCGCCGGGCATGATAATATAGGCCATCGCATATTTAACAAACATGACCTTGCGGATAAAAAAATACTTAAATTCAAGATTTACATTCGCATAGGGGTTGGGTTTTTGCTCCAAGGGCAGTTTGATATTTAAACCGACAGACTGCCCTTTTTTTTCCGCGGCGCCTTTGTTGCCGGCCTCCATAATCCCGCCGCCCCCGCCGGTAATAACGGAGAATCCGGTTTCCACCAGCAGCTCCGCCGTTCGAACCGCGGCCTGGTAATAGGGATTATCCGCGCCCATACGGGCTGAGCCGAACATGCTGACCGCCGGGCCCAGATCATGGAGAGTTTCCACGCCGTCGACGAATTCGCCGATAATCTTGAAGAGCCGCCATGATTCGCCAAGCTTGAACTCGTCGATCAGATACTGATGCTTCTCAAGGATCTGATTCACTTCATCCATGTCTTTAACTCCCGCCTAAATTGAGCAGCAGCCTGCTGCCCGAATCAGACGCGTCAGCTTCTGCCGTTAAATCCGATCAAAACCGAATCCCCATCCACGATCACCGGAATTCGCCGACTGCCGCCGGAATATGCCATCATCTCCTCAATGCGGGCCTTGTCCGCCATCAGATCAACATATTCAACTGCTTGGGTTTTCTGTGCATACGCGTCCCGCGCCGCTCTGGTAAACGGTCAGGTGGATTTGCCGTAAATAATGATACTGTTTGACATAGCGATCCGCAACATTAGAATTTTATTATAAATCAATAAGTTGAAAATAAACCAAATTTATTTTAGTTATCAATCCCCCTATATATTGTCAATGATTTAGTTTGACAAAAATTCAATCCGCATGGTATATAATTTAAGTTAAAGTCCCAAAAATAATCAAAAATATGAATGACTTAAAAAAACAGTTCGCAAAGAATGTGACGATTAAAAACGAACTCGGCCTTCATGCCAGACCGGCCGCGATGATTGCCGAGTTGGCGAGTCAGGCGGAATCCAATGTCTGGCTGATAAAGAACGATCAACAAGTGGATGCGGCAAGTATCATCGACATCCTTTCTCTGGCCTGCTTACAGGGATCAACCATCACCCTTCAAGTTGAAGATCCGGCAGACACGGAAATCTTGGACCAGCTGCATGAGCTTTTTAAATCCGGCTTCGGAGAATAAATGGCGCCAAAAGAGCATGAAATGTTATTAAAAGGAATCAGCGGATCGCCGGGCATCTGCATTGGCAAGGCTTACCTTGTCGACCGGGAGGGCGTTGATGTGATTGAAAAATATTACATCAGCGAGGATAAAGTCCAAAGTGAAATCTCACGGTTTAAAAATGCGGTCAAAAAGGCGAAAAAAGAGCTGGCCGAGGTTATTGAGGGACTCCCCGAAGAGCTCAGGCACCATTCCTATATCCTCGAAACCCACATGCTCCTGCATAAAGACAAAATGCTCTATGGCAAGGCCATTGAAATCATTGAAACCGAAAAAGTAAACGCCGAATGGGCTTTAAAGGAGGCGACATCCCGGGCCAAGGCCATGTTCGCCAATATATCCGACCCCTATTTAAGAAGCCGATCCGCAGATGTCGAGCACGTATCCGACTGCATCATGCGAAACCTGGTCGGCGTCCAGGATCTCAACATCTCCAATATCGACAAGCGCGTCATTCTGGTTGCCCATAACCTCTCGCCGGCCGAGACCAGTCAGATTCAACTGGAACGCATTAAGGGATTTATCACCAATCGGGGCGGCAAAGCCTCGCATACCAGCATCATCGCCCGCACCCTTGAAATCCCCGCCGTTCTCGGGCTGGAAAATGCTACGGAAGTCATCGAAAACGATGATATTATCATTGTTGACGGAAACAAAGGCGTGGTTATTGTTGATCCGGACGAGGAGACCCTGTTTCGGTATGAAGAGCTGAGCAAGCAGTATGAAGCCCAAAAGGCCGATGCCATCCGGACCAGCGATCAGCCGGCTGTCAGCTCGGACGGCGTTTTGCTGGGCATTATGGGAAACATTGAGATGCCCGAAGAACTTGTCGCGGTGAAGGATCACGGCGGCGACGGCGTCGGGCTCTTGCGGACGGAGTTTCTGTACCTGAATCGGTCCCAGTATCCGCCGGAAGATGAGCTGTTTGAGCAGTACAAGGAGGTGGTCGAGCTGATGGATCCCAAGCCGGTCACCATCCGGACCTTAGACATCAACGGGGATAAAGAAATATCCGCGGTGCCCACCCCGGATGAGGCCAATCCCGCATTGGGCTTGCGGGCAATTCGCTTCTGCCTTAAAAAACCCGGGGTCTTCAAGACCCAGCTCCGGGCGATCCTCCGGGCCGCCGTCCACGGCTATGTGCGTTTGCTGCTGCCGATGATATCAAGCTGCGAGGAAGTGCGCGAGACTTTAAAATTGCTTGATGAATCAGCAGAGGAGCTCAGCCGGGAAGGCTATTCCTTTAACCGGGATATAGAAATCGGGGTGATGATCGAAGTGCCCTCTTCCGCGCTGATCGCAGACGCATTGGCCGAGCTGGTGGACTTCTTTAGCATCGGCACCAATGATCTCGTGCAGTACACCCTGGCCATTGACCGGGTCAACCGACATGTGGCGGATCTATACAATCCGCTGCATCCGGCAGTGATTCGCCTCCTCAAAATGGTGACTGACACGGCACATGAGAAAAAAATCCGGGTTTATATGTGCGGGGAGATGGCGGCTGAGCTCCTTAACCTGCCGGTGCTTCTGGGCCTGGGGTTTGAAGAGCTTAGCATGGCACCGCAATCTATCCCTATGATCAAAAATATGATCCGGAAAATCAATGCGGCGGATGCCCGAAAATTTGTGGAAAAGGTGTGCAGCCAGAACTCTGCCCTGGACACCATGCAGCTGATCCAGGATAGCTATGGCGACCTCTTGACCCAAAAATTCGAATAAAAGAAATCAAATATATATATACATACAGACAACACCCCTTATGGATAATGAACATATTAAAATTATTACGGAAAACCGAAAAGCCCGCCATGAATTCCATATCGATGATGAGATTGAAGCGGGTATGGTGCTTCGGGGAACCGAGGTCAAATCCCTGCGGGAAGGCCGGGCCAACTTAAAAGACGCCTACGCGAATATAAAAAACGGGGAACTCTATCTGTATCAGGTGCATATCAGCCCCTACCCCTTTGCGTATTACGACAACCATGAGCCGCTGCGCCCCAGAAAACTCCTGCTGCATAAATCCGAATTAAAACGGCTTATCGGCAAAGTCCGTGAAAAAGGCTTTACCCTGGTGCCCCTTCGGATCTATTTTAAAAACGGCAAGGCAAAAGTCAAAATCGCCCTGGCGCGCGGCAAGCGTAAATACGACAAGCGGGAGGCCATTAAAGAGCGCGATATCAAAAGAGAGCTTGACCGGGAAAAAAAATACCGCCACTAGCTGCGCCCAGCAACGCCGACATGTGTTGACAAACCCGCAGCGCATCATTAATATATAGGTGTAATTCGCACAATCCTTTCATTGTTTCATGTCTTGCTTGGGGGCGAAACGGCTTCGACGGGGACACGGAAACAATGGTTGCATACCGAGGTCTGCTGGCTCGTAAAACCGGCAGCGTTTAAACACAAACGCAGACGACTATAACTACGCACTAGCTGCATAGAGGCAGCTAGCGTCCTTCCGGGTCTTCTCCTGCAGACCCGGAGCTGGGCGTCGACTAGCAGGATAGTCGATCCTGATTGCCTGTATCAGGACCGACGAAATTTAACAGGCTAGCCGATCAAGCATCCAGCCTGAAGGAGACTTGAAAGGCGAAATTCAAAATTCAGGCTAAGTATGTAGACGCCATTGTGGAATGTTGCCGGACGCGGGTTCGACTCCCGCCGCCTCCACCAAACTACTGTTATTATTAAAAATAAAGAACCCATCTTCTGCCTGTACAAAGCCACTGTACATAAAAGGGTCAAAGCAAGATGGGTTTTCATGTTGATTTAAAAAGCGCTCAGTACGTTTTTCTGTCCCCTTTCGGCTACTGCTTCAGATTTGCCATTCCATCAGATTTACGGTGTGTTCTCGGCAAAAGGGAACTCAAATACTCTTTAAAAACCAGAGAACAATCAAAAGCCAAATTCTTGTCCAGACGACTTGCCGGATTCATACAGGATTTTTGTTCCAATATCAGGAACCTCCAGGGAAATTCAGGCAAAAAAGCCACCTATTCCAACAGTCAAAGTTCCTATGACGAGCTAATCAAGCTCTATTTCCGTTCCGTGATTGACGGTGATTTTGTGGCAGGGCTTCAAGCTGAGGTATTGGCTTCAAGTCTGTTTAATCCCGATGAAGACCTGAGCACCTGGAAAGAATCTCTGACTCAAGACAAGAAAACCGTACATCAGGAAAAGGGAACAGATACTCCGCAGGTCCAAGAGTCAGTCCAAAATAACCAAAACCATTTCAATCAAAACGACAAAGCCCCCTCCCCTCACCTGTCCACAGTGATTTCATATTATCTTGATGAACAAATCCGTTCGGGCAATTGGACAGATAAAACCCAACAAGAATATGAATCCGCTTGCGGTCTTCTCCAGGAAATCATTGGAGACATGAAAATTTCTGATATCGACAAACAGACCATACAGACCTTTAAACAAACCCTGATGAAACTGCCTTCTCATATGAAGACATCCCCCAAGTACAAAGGCAAATCAATAAAACAGCTCTTGGATATGGATATTGAGAAAACTATGAGCATCACGACGGTTAATAAACTCCTGACCAGGACAGGCTCTTTGTTCTCATATGCTGTAAGCAATGGCTATATGGAATCCAATCCGGCAAAAGGTCTACAGATTAAGCAGAATAAGCGAAATGACGAACTCCGGTCCATCTTTACCCATGATGACCTGGAGAAGCTATTCATCTCTGAGGATTATATCGACAGGCAGCACCCCTATCCTTTTTGTTTCTGGATGCCTATCCTGGGACTCTACACCGGCTGTCGGCTTGAAGAACTGGCTCAACTTCACACGGAGGACATCAGGAAGGTTGACGGGATATGGGTAATTGACATCAATAATAATGGAGACAAAAAAATAAAAACAAAATCAGCCCTCAGGCTTATACCGCTTCATCCTGTGTTGACTGATGAACTCAATTTCCCTGCTTTTGTAGAATCAATCAACGCCAAAGGTAAAATCAGGGTATTCCATGAATTGCCAAAAAAAAGAGACGGATATGGAGTTAGAGCCTCCAGGTGGTTCAATGAGCGATACAAATTAAAGTGCGGAATTTCAATCAAATCAGGGGAAAAGAAAGACTTCCATTCCTTTCGGCATACCTTTGCTGACCACTTGAAGCAGACACAGGTAGATCCTTATATGATTTCAGAACTCCTGGGACATTCTGTCGATTCAATTACGATGGGCCGATATGGAAAAAGGTATGGTGTTCAAACGCTACTGAAGAAAGCAATTGTCAGGATTAATTTTGGGTTTGATTTGTCATTTTTGAAATGTCCAGTTACCGAAACTTAATAAACCCTTTTCTTTATTTCATATTTCTCTATTTTCTAAATAGTTAACTTTGACAGACAAAAGGAAAAACAGATAAAAAGAGACACAAACAAAAAGACATAAAAGGCAGCTTAAACTGGAAAGCCTGTTGCCAACTCAAAGCTAAGAAGGGGGATAGTGATTTGAAGGCGATTGGTCTTGCCTTGAGG
>DATGCF010000102.1:0-5899 GCA_035312245.1 Desulfosalsimonadaceae bacterium | reverse complement strand
AATCGACCTCATGGCTCTACTCCTTCATAAATTCTAAGCCAATTTTACCCTTATCCCGGCCTACTATCAGAGGGAGCAGGGGGTAAGTGGCCTCCTAAATTAATCGCATTGGGTCTCCAGCAGTTTTTTCAGTTTTTTTCTGGCCCTGAATGCCCGGATTTTGACGTTGGCCGCGCTTACTCCCATGAGTGCGGCGGCTTCCTTCACACTGCAGCCCTCAAAATGGATAAGGCTTAACACCATCCGCTCCTGGGCGCCCATTTGGCTTAATGCCCGCTCCAGGATTTCCCGGGCCTCCTGCTGCCTTCCGTCACGTTGGAATTTTTGCACTGATTCATCGGCCATGATGGTATCCAGCCATTGCCGGTGCGCATCGCCCAGTCTGCTGACCGGCACCTCCCGCCGCCGGTAGCGCTCCCGCCAAAAGCCGGCGCAGGTGCGGACGCTGATGCCGGCCAGCCATTTGGCAAACTCGCTTTGCTGCCCGTATCCGGGAAGCGACCGGTAGGCCCGGACAAATATGTCATGGGCCACGGCCTCGACATTTTCCAAAGGTACGTGCTTTCGAACGATTGAAAAGACATAGGCCTGATATCGCGTCACCAGTTTTTCAAAGGCGTTGACGTCGCCCGCCAGGACCCGGCGGACAATGTCAATATCAGTGGCGTCAGCGGATTTTTTCGGCATCCGGGCATGCTCTGCGGGTTATGATTGGGGCGCGCCCGAGACCCGGCCGGGGCGGGGCGCGCCGGGGGTTATTCTTCTACATCCTGGTAGTCCTGGATGGCCTTATTCAGCCGCTGATGGCATTTTTTCCGTTCACACTGCCGGGTTTTCATTTCCTGAAGTTTTTCAGCCTGGTCATCGGTTAAAATCGGCCGGATTTCGCTATACATTTTTGACCGGTGAACCGATAATTCCGCCAGCTGGTCACCGACCGTCTGGGCGGCGGCGCGGACATCCGCCTCAGTCTTGGCATCCGAGTGAACCGCCTCGCGCAGCGCTTTTCTGGCCTCGCGCATGTTCTGACGCAGGGTTTCATGCTCATCTGTATACTGGTCAAATATGGCCACGACCTGATCCGTCTGCGCTTCTGTCAGGTCCAGGCCATGGAGCATCTTAAAGGGGCAGGCACCGCTTTTCTGGCCATGGCCGTGGTAGCCGTGGACATCATGATAGCCCTTGCCTTTTTTGCCCATGTCATGTTTGCCCATGCCGTGCTGACCGGCCCAGGCCGCCCCCGCAGATACCATAATAAGGGCCAGCGCAATCATTAATGTCTTTTGAAGTTTCATCATTTGCTTTCTCCTTTGTTTTAAATTTGAGGAATATTTATCGTTGAATCCGCTTTATATTTTGTTAGTGGTTTGGTTAGGGCGTTTGGTTACAGCCAGATTCACATTTGTTATAGATAAGCAGTCTTTCAGGATAAGGCAAGCCGCGCCCCGGGTATGGCTTGAAATTTTTTTAACTCACGTTAACATAAGAGGGTATATTAGATCATTTTAACTGATATTGGCATGTTGACGGCTTGGCCGCCGGATGCCGGCCAAACGCATAATATGAAAGGGGTAACATGGGCTGGAAAAATTGGGGCTGGAAAAAAAAGACGGGCATTATTCTCGGGATTCTGATTCTGCTTTATACCATTTCGGGGTTTCTGGTGATCCCCATGGTCACAGAAGCCATCCTGCCGGATAAACTTTCAGCCCAATTGGACCGGCCGGTTCAGGTGGAAAATGTATCCCTAAACCCCTATACCCTAACCCTTTCGGTTAAGGGATTAAACATTGGCGAAAAATCCGGGGATGCTGATTTTGTGGCATTTGACGAGTTTTTCGCCAATATTCAATGGGCCTCGCTTTTCAAGCTGGGCCTGGTGGCCCGGGAGGTGCGCCTGAAACAGCCGTTTGTGCGGGTGGCCCGGATTTCCGAAACCGAGTTTAACTTCTCTGACCTGATCCCGGCGGAAAAGGCAGACCAAAAATCAGAACCTGAAGATAAAGCGCCCGGTGAGCCGTTTCACTTCCATCTCTCCAATGTGCGGGTCATGAACGGTGAATTTCAGTTTCATGACCAGCCCATGGATAAAACCCACCGGTTTGACAATGTCAGTTTTACCATTCCGATGCTCTCCAATTTTAAGCCCCATGTGGACGCCTATGCCCAGCCCGTATTGGCGGGCGAGTTAAACGGCACGCAGCTCAAGGTCGATGTCTCCACCAAGCCGTTTGCCAAATCCATGGAAACCACTGTTGATGTGACCCTCGCCGGCGTAAATCTGCCGTATTACTTTGATTATGTGCCGGTTGACCTGGGCCTGGATATCGGCCAGGGCAACCTGGACCTTGAAACTAAGCTTGACTTTAAACAAACCCCGGCAGGGGAAACCCAGCTTGAAATCTCGGCCATTGCCGATCTGGCCGATCTTCAGGTAACCGATGCGGCGGCCGGTGAAATACTGGCGTTGTCCGATCTGCATGTGGAGATGGCCCCCTCCCGGCCGCTGGAAAAACAGATCCGGCTGGCCACGGTCTCGCTCACCGAACCGGTGGTGACCCTGGTGCGCAGTTTTGACGGCAAGCTAAATCTCGCCCAGCTCGGCCCCCAGGGAGAAGACAGGTCAACGGCATCGAATGCGGAGCCCTCCAAAGCGGCACAAACCAATGCTGACTCCGAAACCGCAGAGGCAGGCGTCAAGGAGTCCACGGCGGCTGAAGCGAAAGAGCCCGAATCAGATCCCTTCATATTTGAGCTGGGCAAATTGAACCTCTCATCCGGCACCCTAAATTACCGGGATTTTGCCGCCCCTGGCGCGTCCGCTACCCCGCACGGCGGACCGGTTCAGATGACGGTAAAGGATCTGAATCTCACCGTCACCGGCTTTACCACTAAACGGAATCAAACCGCTCAGGTGGATCTATCCGCCAGCCTTGACCCGGATGCCGCCCTATCGGTTAACGGCGAATTCGGGATGACGCCCTTGACCGTGGATACGGCCATCCAAATTGAGGGTCTCGCCCTTAACCGGGCCCAGCCCTATTTTCCGGATGCCCTCAACTTAGTCGTTACTGACGGCCGGTTTCATCTTTCCGGTAACGCCCGGCTGAATTCGAATCAAAATAAGGGGTTAAGCGCCCAATTGAAGGGCGATTCCGGAATAAGGGACCTGAAACTTCTGGAAAGCAAATCTGCCCGGGAATTTGTTAAATGGCAGGCGTTTGATATAAACGGCATTGATGTATCGTATAACCCCACCCGTGTTAATTTGAAGACGCTCGCCATTGAAGGGTTAAAGCAGAATCTTATTGTTGAAAAAGACGGTCGTTTGAATGTGGGCCAGATTTGGGCTGCAGAGCCGGCTGAGCCTTCGGAACCGGAGACATCCGAAGCGGCTGATAAAAAAGAAAGCGTGGAAAAAGAGCAAACCCAGAAGGCTGCCGCGCCGTTTCCGGTCTCCATCGGTGAAATCAAGCTCCGGGATATCGGCATCTCCTTTACGGACTACCAGGTTGATCCCAATTATTCCGCAGAGGTTGCATTTGATGAGGGCAGCATTACGGGGCTTTCCACAGAGGCGTTTGAAGGGGCGAAGGTCTCTCTTAAGGGCGCGGTCAATGAACACGCGCCGATCGATATTTCCGGCCGGATCAACCCCCTGCTGGCGGATCTGCTGTTGGATATTTCTTTTAGGCTCCAAAATATGGAGCTAAGCCCGTTTTCGGCCTATTCCGGAAAATATATCGGCAAGGCCATCGAAAAAGGAAAGCTTAACCTGGATCTGGATTATTTGATTGAAAACAAGAAGCTGGAAGCTGAAAATCAGGTGCTGCTGAATCAGTTTACGCTCGGCCACGGGGTTGAAAGCAAGACCGCTGTGAATCTGCCGGTGGGCCTGGCGATCGCCCTGCTAAAAGACCGCAAGGGAAAGATTGATCTGGATCTGCCGGTATCCGGCCGGCTGGATGACCCGGAGTTCAGCTTAACCGGTGTGATCATCCAGTCGCTTAAAAATCTCGTCGCCAAGGCGGCCACCTCGCCGTTTGCGCTGGTGAGCTCGATTGTGCCCGGCGGCGAGGAACTCCGGTACATTGAATTTAAGGCCGGGAGCGCGGATCTGGATGACGCTGCCGAAAAGAAGCTGGATGCGATCATCAAGCTGCTCTATGAGCGGCCGGCCCTTAATCTGGAGTTGACCGGCTATGTGGCCCCGGAAGATGACCGGGCGGCCCTTAAGGCGGCGGCGCTTGAGCGGAAAATCCGGGCCGCCAAATGGGCCGAAACATCCGAGCAGACCGAGACGGAAACCATCCCGTTTGAAGAGATTGAGCTGACGGACGAAGAATATCTTAAATACCTCCGTCAGGTTTACAAGGCTGAGGTGCTTGCTGCACCGGATGCCCCGGAAGATGCCAAATCCCTGGGTGATGAATCCTTGACAGCAGCGGAGATGAAGGCGAAGATCCGGGTTCGGATTGAAGTCACGGATGCCGAGCTCCGGCTTCTGGCCCAGAATCGGGTGCAGGCGGTAAAAGACTATATTCTGGCCGATGACCGGATTGCCGGCAAGCGCCTGTTCATCCGGGAGGCAGAAACGCTGATGCCCTCGGATGCTGGAAAATTCAAGGCATCCCGGGTGGAGCTGAATTTAAACTGAGCGTTTCAAATTTGATGGCTTCTTAACCAGTGATTTATTTCGCTGGCGCGGTATTTTTGTAAAAAATAACTCTGAAAGGCGTCCGCATGTCATTTCGAGCGGCAGCGAGAAATCTTTAAAATAAGATTCCTCGTCACTATCGTCCCTCGGAATGACAGCAGCGTAAAAATTTGAAATACGATAATATAAGGTGACAAATTCATGATGAAAAAATCGGCCTTGTTAATTCTGGGGTTGATCATCTTGATGACGGCGTGCTCCACCAGACAGGTGATGGATCAGTATAACGGCGCCACGGCCCAGCGGTTAACCTCGCACAGCGTCAACGATATGATTGCGGATATGCCGGAGGCGGATTTCTCCCGGCTGCAGGATAAACCGGTCTACCTGGAATGTTATTTTTTAAATGATATCGAACCGCTGGCGTATGCCAAAAAACGGCTGGAGCTTGAGCTCATGGACAAATACCAGTGCCGGCTGATAAATGACCCGGCAGATGCCGAAATGCAGGTATACGTGTTTTTTACATCCCTGGGCACAGATGAGGGCAGCTTCGGGCTGAAAACCCCGGAAATCGCCATCCCGGGCATGGGATTATCAAGCATTCATATCATCTCTCTTGAAATGTTTCATGGCATCACCGAACTCTACTATTATATTGTGGATGACAAGGAGCAGATCATTGCCAAAAGCGATATGATCAAAACCCGGGTCCGCAATGACTCACTGGCCCTGCCGGTGATAACCATACCGATTAATACGGTGGACTAAAAACGAAATTAGAGGACGTAAATGATCACTTGCAGTTTGAACAATTTTATGGAAGCCGTTAAGCCCTGGCTGGACGGCGAGTACATCCGGCAGGCGTACTTGGACGACCAGGGCCGGTTTGTGCTGTATTTCCAGGACGGCGTGAAAAATGTCTACGATATTGACGACTGCACGGCTGCCCAGGCCGAGGAAATCCTCGCGGATTTTAAGCAAAGAGGCATTCCGGTGGTCGAATAGGCGGCTGTATTTAGAGTCCCCGCCTGTATTCGGGCCGAAGCGCGCCCATATCGCGGGTTTTTAAAACCGTGTCCACGGTTTTTAGCATGTCCGCCTTGTTTTCCTGGAGCCTGCCGCTCACCGGCAGATAATTGGAGGCATGGGCGCCGACAAATTTAAGGCCGTCGATATGGATGTGCTCAAGCATCCATTTCATCTCCGCCAAAGTTTCAAAGGGATCGAGGAGCTCAAATT
>DATGCF010000101.1:0-3204 GCA_035312245.1 Desulfosalsimonadaceae bacterium | reverse complement strand
AAATTTACCGTGGCCAGTGTATGAATAGGCATTGACAGCGGATCAGTTTTATTTAAGTATAGCCGTTTCTATTTCGCATTCCATAATCCGGGGTGACAGTCAATGAATCAGGTCAGCGGCTTGACCGATATTATTCAGTTTATGGTTATGGGCGTCCAGCGGGGCGCCATCTATGCCATGGTGGCAATGGGGTTTAATATCATTTACAATGCCACCGGCATTATCAACTTTGCCCAGGGTGAATTCGTGGTGCTGGGCGGGTTGATGATGGTCACCCTGACCATGGCGGCCAAGCTCTCCATTCCATTTGCCTTTATCCTGACGGTCATTGCCGTAACGGCGGTGGGCGTTCTGATGGAGCGCTTAACCATCAATCCGGTCAAGCAGCCGACAGTGCTGCGGCTGATCATCATCACTATTGCCGTCTCAATCCTGTTAAAAGGCGCGGCCATGATCATTTGGGGCAAAGGCTCCCATTATATGAATCATTTCACGAATGCTGCGCCAATCGAGTTTATGGGCGCGATTATCCTGCCGCAGACCCTATGGATTATCGGCATTCTCCTTTTTGTGGTTATCGGCCTGATCGTGTTTTTTAATTATACCATGACAGGCAAATGTATCCGGGCCTGCGCGATTAACCGGGATGCGGCGCGGTTGGCGGGTATAAACGACCGGAAGATGGTCATGCTCTCCTTTGGCTTATCCGCCGGCATCGGCGCCATTGCCGGCATCATTATTACCCCGATTATTCAGATGGATTATGGGCGCGGCGCGCTTTTGGGCTTAAAGGGGTTTGGCGCGGCGGTTCTGGGCGGCCTCGGCAACAGCATGGGCGCTGTGGTGGCGGGCGTTTTGCTGGGCATTCTGGAGGCGCTGGGGGCCGGCTACATTTCTTCGCATTACATGGATGCCATGGCCCTTTTAATCCTGCTGATCGTGCTTTTTATCAAACCCAGCGGTATATTCGGCAGTTCAGAGGCCATGCGGCTGAAAGAGTTCTGATATGCAGGGACGGGATACGGCCGGACTGATCGCATTGATCGTTTTGATCGCGGCTATTCCGCTGATGATCGGCAATGAGTATTACCTCGGGGTGTTGATCTTTGCGGCGTTTAATTGCCTGACCTGCATCGGGCTCTGCCTCCTGATGGGCTATGCCGGCCAGATCTCCATCGGCCACGGGGCGTTTGTGGCCATCGGCGCCTATTCTGCTGGCATTTTTACCACTTCACTGGGGTGGTCGCCCTGGACGGCTATGATTGCGGGCATTGTTATCGTGGCCGTAGTGTCAGCCATGCTGGGGATACCCGCGTTACGGCTTAAAGGCCATTACCTGGCCATGGCCACCCTTGGGTTTGCCTCGATTATCCATATCCTGGCTGTGGCCACCGTGGATGTCACCGGCGGGCCCTCCGGCCTGTTAAATATCCCCCGGATTGCCGTTTTCGGCTATGAGCTGGATTCAGATCTCAAATTTTTTTATTTTTCCTGGGCGGTTGTCGTGATCGGGCTTTACGTGGCCTTTAACCTGATCAATTCCCGGGTCGGCAGGGGGCTTAGGGCGCTGCACGGCAGCGAGGATGCGGCTTCCTCCCTTGGGGTGAACATCACTTTCTATAAAATTCAGGTATTTGTTTTAAGCGCCGTGTATGCGGGAATCAGCGGCAGCCTCTACGCCTACTATGTGAACTACATCGATCCCGGCCCATTTGGCGTTATGCATTCCGTGCTTCTTGTGACCATGGTGGCGGTGGGCGGCATGCATAAGATCTGGGGCGCTTTTACCGGTGCGGTGCTGCTTTCCTTATTGCCGGAATTTTTATCCTCTGCCACGGACTATCTTCAGGTCATCGGTATTGCGTACCAGCCGGATTACGACATCCTCGTCTACGGGGGAATACTGCTGCTGATTATGCTGTTTTTGCCGGAAGGCGTTTTTGACGGTCTGGGCCGGGCGGCCCGCGCCGGCCGGCAGATGGTCCGGCGGTGAGCAGGATGCAGGACAAAGAATCAGGACATATTCTCTGGCTGGAAAACATCCGAAAGGTGTTCGGCGGGGTGGTGGCCGTGGATGATTTGACCCTGGGGGTTGAAAAGGGGAGCGTCACCTCTATGATCGGTCCCAACGGGGCCGGAAAAACCACGGTCTTTAACCTGATTACCGGATTCCTGGCCCCCTCCGGGGGGCAGATCAGCTACTCGGGCCGCTTAATCAACAAGGTGAAGCCCCATCATATCGCCGCATTAGGGGTCGCCCGCACGTTTCAGAATGTGCGGCTGTTTCCGCAGATGACGGTACTGGAAAACGTCATGGTGGGCCGCCATTTAAGGTCCAAGGCCGGCATGCTGTTTTCTGCCTGTCTACCGCCGGGATGGCGGCCGGAGGAAAAACGGGTCCGGCAGGAAGCCATGGCTCATCTGGAATTCGTGGGGCTGGCGGATCATGCGGATGCCACGGCCGGCAATCTCCCCCTTGGCAGCCAGCGGATGCTGGAGATCGCCCGGGCCTTAGCCATTGAACCCTTTTTGATACTATTGGATGAGCCGGCCGCCGGGCTAAACAGCCGGGAAACCATCGCCATGGGCGAGCTGATTGAAAAAATTCGGCAGCAGCAGATAACCGTGGTGCTCGTGGAGCATGACATGGAGCTTGTGATGGACATTTCGGATCGGGTGCTGGTCATTAATTTTGGCCGGCTGATCGGCGACGGCACGCCTGAAGCCATACAGGAAAATGCGGATGTGATTGCCGCTTATCTGGGAGAATGATGGTAAAACGCGATGCTTCGTCTGGTTAACGTCAACAGCTATTACGGGTTGGTTCACATATTAAAGAATGTCTCGATCCATGTGAATGAGGGCGAGATCGTCTCCATGCTGGGCGCCAACGGGGCGGGGAAAACCACCACGCTGAGAACCATCAGCGGCCTTCAGCCGGTCCGGTCCGGAAAGATCTATTTTAACGACCAGGATGTTACCCATGCAAATCCGGAAAAACTGGTGGAAATGGGGCTCGCCCATGTACCTGAGGGCCGCCAGATTTTTCAGCCCATGTCGGTTTATGATAACCTTGAATTGGGCGGTCATCTCATATATAAACTTTACGGTAAAAAAACCTTAAAAAGCGATATCGAAAAAATATTCGGGCGATTTCCCATTTTGCAGGAGCGTCGGCACCAGTATGCGGGGACGCTCTCCGGG
>DATGCF010000100.1:0-5549 GCA_035312245.1 Desulfosalsimonadaceae bacterium | reverse complement strand
GCCTCTTCCGCACCGGTCAGCGAGAGTTCCGGCCGGCTGTATTTGGCGGCAAACCGATGAAGGAAATGACCCGCCAACAGGGTGATGTCTTTTTTTCGCGCCCGAAGCGGCGGCAGGGTCAGGGGGATGACATTCAGCCGGTAGTATAGATCCTCCCGGAACCGGCCGGCGGCCACCTCATTGGCCAGATCCCGGTTGGTGGCCACCACCAGCCGGAAATCCGAGTAGATATTTTTGGTGCCGCCCACCCGCATCATGGTTTTTTCCTGAAGGGTGCGCAGAAGCTTCACCTGGATGGATTTGGGCACCTCGCCGATTTCATCGATAAACAGGGTCCCCTGATGGGCCAGCTCCATCCGGCCTTTCTTCTGACGATCCGCGCCGGTGAAAGCGCCTTTCTCATGGCCGAAGAGCTCGCTTTCCACCAGATTTTCCGGCAGCACCGTGGGGTCGACGATGATCAGCGGATTGTCCCGGCGGCGGCTATTGTGATGGATGCGCCGGGCCAGAAGCTCTTTGCCCGCCCCGGTCTCGCCCAGGATCAGCACCGAGCTGTCCGTGGTCGCGATTTTGTCCGCCTGGGCCAGAAGTTCCAACATTCCGGCATCTTTTGTGATGATGGAGTGGGTGTCCGACGGCTCAAGCTGGCTTAAATGATCCACGGTTTTCTGCTCCAGCTGCCGGCTGAATTCAAATATCTGGTCAATATAACCGGTAAGCCACCGGGCCATGCGAATCAGCTGGGACTCATCGAACGCGTCAAAGCAGTCCTCCACATAGGAGTTATCATGGTACAAAACGCCCCGGGGCCGGCCTTCCACTTCAAAGGGGACGCAGAGCATGGCCTTGACCCGGCTGGGATCCATTTCCTGGTCCTTCCGGCGGATAATCTGCGGCCGGTTTTCCCGGAATGCGGTAAAAATCAGGGACAGATTGGCCTTGAACGACTCGGTGGCCACATCCGTCTGGGAGAGGTTGCAGGGGCCGCGGAGCACCGGGCCTTTTTCCGTACCGTGGCGGCGGAACCAGAAGATGCCGCCGCGTTCCGCACCGAAGAAGCGGTTGGTGGTTTTTACCGACCGCTCCAGGAGCCTGTCAAAATCAGCACTCGGGGCGAGGTCCTGGATCACATCCGCAAACATATCGAGCATCTCGTTGCTGGAGGCCCGCTGCAGGTCCATATCGCTTCTGATGGACAGAAGCGGCCGGAGGTCGTCGGGAAAATAGACATCCATGTAGCTCGAAAAATCCTTGCGCGCCTTTTCAGCCAGCAGGCGCGCATTTTCCTGATCGCCGGTGCGGAGTTTAAGCCGGGCCATCTCCACATGGGTTTTGCCGAGCTGTATGGGGTCGCCGGATCGGATCAGGTAGTCTTCGCTGGTGCTAAAAAGCGACTCTACATAGTGGATATCTTCGCCATTGGCCATGGCCTCCGCACCTTTCAGGCGAAGCGCCACCCCTCGGAGGTGGATATTGGGCTCCCGCATGATGCGGTTGAATTCATCCATGAAGTTAAGCGAGGGGATTCGCCAGAGGTTTCGCTTGTTTAATTCAAAAACGGTCTCGATTACAATGGGCGAGGCGTATTGGTGGATAAGTCCAGAGGCTGCCCCTTCGCTGATGGTCTGCTCGATCCAGTCGCCGGCCTCTTTGTATCGGCCTTCAATAAAATGATGAAAGGCAAGGCCCCCCTTGGCAAAATAGTTGGCCAGGGCATTCTGGGTGGTTCGAGCCACCTGCAGGGCGCCGGAAAGATGGAAATAGGCCTCCTTGTTTTTTTTGATGCTTAAAAGAATGATGCCCAAGACCGCCCGCAGGGTGTTGGCAAGCCCCTGGTCTCCGCCTTCAATGGCCAGGCGCCGGTAATAATCCAGGGTGCCGATGGCGCGGTGGAATTCGCCCAGGAATGCCGCGCAATAGGAGAGCCACAACGGGCCGGACGGGTTGCTGAACCGGCCCTGGGTTTCGGATTCAAAGCTTTTGGCCGCCCGTTCAAAGTAGGTAGTCGCCTCGCGGAAGCGGCCCTGCAGGAAGTAATAGAGACCAATGAACTCCGCGGCCTGGGTCAGAATATCCTCATCGCCCAGGGATTCGGCCTTGCTTTTACCCGCTTCGAAAAAGGACATGGCGTTGGCGCGCTGTTCGGCAAAATAGAAGAGACGGCCCAAATGGAGATGTATGATAGCCGTGGATCTTAGATCCCCTATCTCTTCGGCCCGGCCCAGGGCCTCTTCAAGGGTGACGATGAGATCGCTGAATCCCTTGCCGAGCACAAAACTCACGTTGGCCAGCTGAATGGTGCTGGCGATGAACAGGGTGTCGCGTTCGGTTGAGGCCGGGCCGCCGGAGAGCCGGTTTGTGATGTTCTGCAGGTGCAGCCAGGCATTATCCCGGTCGCCCGCAGAAATGGCTTCGGTGGCCAGGTTTTTCTCCAGTTGAAGCGCCTCCTCACTGAGTGACGGCGTTTTTAGCCTTTGCGGATGTCTCATGTACCCCTCTCCCTTTTTTTGTCTATCATAGTATAAGATAAGATAAAGTCAATCTGATTGACCAAATATGGTCATATCGGTGTCCAAATAAGAACAGTATCGCACCTGGCTAAATTTTTTATTTAAATATATCAGTTAATAATGATTTTTTTAGATTGGGCATAAGATTTGCAAAAAGTGTTTGTTGAAATGATTCATGTTTTGTCGGATAAACGGCAACATCCATCCAATCGCTAATCAAGAGGAGGTCTTAATGAGCGTGTTCAAGGATACCCAGCAAATGTATGAGTTTCTTGAGGACCTGTGGAAGTACATCGTCTTTGAGCAGGGCCTGGGGGATAAAATGCGGGATTACGGGGTAAGCTACAAGTACGTCATCAACGATCCGGACGGCTACCTCTATGTGGATTCGGACACGGTGACCACGGGCAAGGAGGCCAATCGGGATGCGGTCATCACCATGCAGCTCTCCGGGGATACGATCCACAAATTCTGGCTGAAACAGATTTCCCTGCCCGTCGCGCTGGCCACGAAAAAAATTAAAGCCAAGGGTCCGATCCCCAAAGTTCTGAAAATGCTGCCCGCGCTGAAGCCTGTGCATGAGGCCTATCCGGAATTCTGCAAAAAACACGGGCTTCCGGTCGAATAACGAGCCCGGCGCTTTGATTTAAAAATACATTGTCATCAATTAACGGAAAGGGGGAAGCTATGACCGAACCGAAAGTCCCCGGCCATATCGCCTATGAGCTTGACAGCCGCGCGGAAACCATGCCGGATTTCAATATTGTCACCTTTGAAAACGGGGATTTTCCCGAGGAGGCGCTGACATATCAGGATATCGTCCGTCGGGGGCGCATACTCGCTCATGAATTAGAGAAAAACGGCATCGGCATGGGGGATACGTTTTCCCTGCTGATGCGAAATCATCCGGAATTTCTTTATTCCATGTATGCCGCCTCCATTCTCGGGGCGATCATGGTGCCCATTGACCCGCGGACCAAAGGTGAGCGGCTGAAATATGTGCTGTCCGACTCCGGAAGCAAAGGCATTATATTTACCAGTGAATTCATGGATACGGCCGGGCCGGTGCTGGCTGAACTGCCGGATGTCAAAACCATCGGCGTGTCTTATAAGGACGGCATGAATAAGCCGGTAAGCAATGATTTTCCGTCCTTGAATGAGATCCTGGCCGGCCCGGAAGCGGGCCTTCCGGATAACCCGAATGAGGATCCGGACAAGCCCTTTGAGATCATTTATACCTCCGGCACTACCGGCGATCCCAAGGGCGTGGTGGTTAAGGGCTCCCGGATGAGCCAGTTCGCTCAGGTAGGCCTTTTTGTCTGGCAGTATACGGAAAAGGACCGGCTCTACACCGGGTTGTCGCTGACCCATGGCAACGCCCAGGCCGTGACCCTGGTGCCTTCACTGATTTTAAACATCCCCTGCGTGATCAGCCGCAAATTCACCAAAAGCCGTATCTGGGATATCTGCCGGCATTACAACTGCACCACGTTTTCCCTTTTGGGCGGTATGATGATGGGGATTTACAGCGAGCCGCCGCGGCCGGACGATGCGGACAATCCCGTGCGGGTGGTCTTAAGCGCCGGAACGCCGGCGGCTATCTGGGAAGCCTTTGAAAAGCGGTTCAATGTGTGGATTCATGAATGGTATGGCGCAGTCGAAGGCGGATTTGCCCATAAGCCGCCGGGTGTGGGCCCCATCGGCTCATTCGGCAAGCCGCTTGAGGGGCTGATGGAGATGAAGGTGGTGCGCGAAGACGGCACCGAATGCGAGCCGTTTGAAACCGGTGAGATCGTTTTCCGGTTGATCGGCCAGAAAACCGAGGTCCAGTATCTTGGCAAAAAGGAAGCCTCAGAGGAAAAAACCCGCGGCGGGTGGCTCCATACCGGTGATATGGGGCATACGGACGAGGCCGGCTGGTTTTTCTTTGACTACCGCGCCGGCGGCGGGCTTAGAAGATCCGGGGATTTCATCCAGCCCCAGAATGTGGAAGCCGCCATTGCGATAAATCCGGATGTGAGTGATGTCTGCGTTTACGGGGTGCCGGCAGCCTCCGGGTCACCCGGAGAGAGCGATATTGTGGCTGCCGTTGTCCCCATGGACGGCAGTTCAATTGATCCGGCATCGGTTTTTCAGAACTGCTCGGAAAATCTGGAGAAAAATGCCGTGCCGTCCTACCTCCAGGTGGTTGATGAAATCCCGAAATCCGGATCCGAGAAGAACCTGGATCGCCTGCTGCAGGCCGATTTCAGAAAAGACGCGGCCAATGTCTATGTCTTTTCGGACTATAAGGACCGGGGCAAGGTATAACCCCGATAGGAGTCAGGCTGATGAAAAAATATGTCGAAGACCTCGATTTCCGAGGTGAAGAGTATGTGAATGAGTGGACGCCCTGGTCGCCACAGGACATCCGACGCAAAAAGGGCGCCCTGGAGGCGGCCCGGCTGATGCTAAATTCCGCGCTTACCGCGCCGTTTGCCGGCGGTGTACCGCAGATTGAGGCCCACATCGTCTATGGCCAGGAGGAACTTGAGACGGTGGCCCGAAAAGTCGAGGAGCTCGCCCATCAGAAAGAGCAGTGGCGGGAGCCGTTTCTTTATGAGGCGGTCATGGTCCGGGATTCGGATGTGATTTTGTTTATCGGCAACACCCGCTGTCATGAGACCCCGCTGGATGCGGGCTGCGGCCTTTGCGGCGGCGGGCTGGACTGCAGTTATTTCTATGATCAGAAGACCCAGCGGCATGGCCTGGTGGACATCACGGACCGCTCGTCCGAAAAGGAGATTGACGGACCCCTCTGCACAGCCCGGGTCAATGATCTGGGATACGCGGTGGGCAGCGCCCTGTGGACGGCGCATACCCTGATGGTGGATGCCCGCCCCTTTGCCAGCCTCGGTATGGCCGGCATGCAGCTTGGCTATTGCCGCAACTCGGGCATGGTGGTCGGGGTACCGATGGCGGTGAAATCCAAGAACCCCTATGTGGATGTCAACGTGGATTACCATCTCATCAATATGGACAAGGTTTTGGACAACACGC
>DATGCF010000099.1:0-3180 GCA_035312245.1 Desulfosalsimonadaceae bacterium | reverse complement strand
AGAATACCGTATGAAAAACGCCATCCGCGAGCGCGAGGAGCGGCTGCGGCATATCGCGGCCCATATTCCCGGCGTGGTATACCAGCTCCGGGTATGGGAAAACGGCGACATGCGGATGGTCTATGTCAGTGAGAGGGCCGTGGACATCTTCGACCTGAAAGATGATCCGGAAACATTTCTGGATGCATTTATTAAAGGCATTCACGAAGCGGATCAGCCATCCTTTCTCAACTCTATTCAGGCCGCGGTTTCCAGCCGGACACCCTGGGACTTTGAAGGCCGATTTATCAAGCCGGACGAGGGCATCATATGGTTCAGCGGCACGGCCACACCCGCCCGCCGCGATAATCATCTGTATTTCCACGGCATTTTGATGGACATTTCCCGCCGGAAAGCAGCTGAAGAAGAACTCAAAAAAATGGACAAACTAAAGAGCATCGGCACCCTGGCTGGCGGCATCGCCCATGATTTCAACAATATCCTGGCCGGGGTATTCGGCAACATCTCCCTGGCCCGGCTTCATCTCGAAAGCGGCCATCCATCGGCGGGATACCTGGGAAAGGCCGAGGATTCCATGCAGCGGGCCACCCACCTGACCGGACAGCTCCTTACCTTTTCACGGGGCGGTCACCCGGTAAAAGAGGATGTGCGGCTCGAAGAATTGGTGGCGGATACGGTTCGGTTTGATCTTTCCGGCAGCCGGGTGAAGCCGGAGTTCGCGTTCGCGCCGGATCTGTGGCCCGCAAAGGTGGATATGGGGCAGATCCAGCAGGTCTTCTCCAATCTGACTATCAATGCGGTTCAGGCCATGCCCGACGGCGGCCACCTGCATATGGCAATGGAGAATACGGAACTAGAAACCCGGACGCCCTTCGATCTTTCGCCGGGCAGATATATCAAGGCAACGATTTCCGATGACGGCTCCGGGATTGACCCGGAATACGTCAATCGGATCTTCGATCCGTACTTTACCACCAAGCAGACCGGCAGCGGTCTGGGGCTGGCCACTGTCCATTCGATCATCAGCAAGCACGACGGCCATATCCACGCATCATCCCAACCCGGCCGGGGGACCACGTTTACCCTTTACCTGCCGGCCTCCGATGACGACCGGCCCCATCAAGGCGAAGCCGCCGGCACCGGCGAGCGGATCGATACCCCTGACATCCATATACTGGTCATGGATGACGAGGCCATGGTACGGGACATCGCCGGGGAAATGCTCGAAAAAAACGGATGCCGGGTCCAAACCGCACCCGACGGCGAAATGGCCATTGAAATGTACAGCAATGCCATAGCAAACGGCGATCCCTTTGATCTGGTCATCATGGATCTGACGGTACCCGGCGGATTAGGCGGCGATGAGGCCATCAAACATTTGCGCGAGATAGACCCGCAGGTGAAGGCCATTGTTTCAAGCGGCTATGCCGATGATGCGCTCAGGGCGAATGACACCGATTACGGCGTCAGGGAAGTCGTCTCAAAGCCCTACACCATGGACCGCTTGATGGACGCAGTTCATCGCGCTATGATGCAATAACCGTTATCTTGATAAACGAACACGGCTGATGATCAACATCGAACGGTAACCAAGGCTATACATACAATTCGAAACTTGGTAACATTAAGATATTAAGACAATTTACTCAAAACACGGAATAATTTTACACACCAGACTGAGCAAAATGTAAAAAATCATACAACCATTCGATAATTCTTTTGGAGGCAATTATGGCAGACCAAAGTCCAGGGGAAACCAACGAAATTCCGGAAATTTCCATGGCCAACACCAAAAAGGAAATGCTCCAGGCCTACCAGCAGTTAAAAGAAAAGCTGGAAGCCCAGGCGAAAACAGAGCTGAAGCCGGAAAAGGAGCAGAAGGCGAAAAAGGAAAAAGCTGTCATTGAGGCTGCGGAAAAATCCGTGGAAAGCGATGTCAGCAGCCGGATTACGGGCTTAAAGGATGAAATCAACCGATTCCTGACCGGTATGGCCGATAAAATCGAATCTGAAAACAAGCGCTATGAAGACGTCAAGGCGGCCATTGAGGCCAAGAATCAGGAATTAAAAGAGATATATGACATTGAACAATCCGCCTATTCCCTGGCCGCCCTCCTGGAGGCCCAGAAGCAGAAAAAAGGGGAATTTGAAGCGGAAATGGCGCAACGCCGCCAGGAACTGGAAACAGAAATCCAGGAGACCCGGAACCAATGGGAAAAAGAAAAGCAGGCGCGAAACCAGCAGCTTAAGGAGGCCCAGGCGGAAGAGGATAAACGCCGGAAGCGCGAAAAGGAAGAATTTGAATATGCCTTTAATCGGGAAAAAGAGCAGAAAAAGCAGGAATTAACCGATGAGCTGGAAAAATTGAAAAAATCGCTGACTGATCGGCAGGAGGCATTTGATAAGGAAATAGCGGAACGGGAAAAAACGATTCAGGAGCGGGAAACCGCTGTTGCCGAAAGAGAAAAATACCTGGACGAACTGCAGCAGAAAGTGGCTCAATTTCCGGAGGAACTCAAAAAGCAGGTGGACCAGGCGGTTGATGAAACCACCGAGCGGCTTCAAAATGAGGCCAAAAAGAATGAACAGCTGCTGCAGAAGGAGTTTGAAGGGGAGAAAAATGTGCTGCAGACCAAAATTGACTCCCTTGAAAAATTGGTGGCAGACCAGCAGAAACACATTGATACGCTTTCCAAACAGATGGATACCGCCTATGGCAAGGTACAGGAAATTGCCGTCAAGGCCGTCTCCGGAAAAGGCCAGGATGCGCTGCAGCCAATGGCGAGAGAGCATCGCGATCAGGCTGAAAGCGGTTCCAGAGGATAAGGGAATAAGGAGAAATTGAGATGAGCAAACCATTCGAGCCGATTGTTATAAACGGCATGGAAATCCCGAACCGGTTCGTCCGTTCGGCCACATGGGAAGCCATGGCCGCGGACGACGGGGCCGTGACCCCGAAACTGATCCATACCATGAAGGAACTGGCAGACGGCGGTGTCAGCCTGATTATAAGCGGCCATGCCTACATTCTGCCGGAGGGGCAGGCGGGCCCCTGGCAGCTGGGCATTTACACGGACGACCTGATTGACGGTCTGCGCGGGATGACCGACGCGGTACATGATTCAGGGGGAAAAATCGTGGCCCAGCTCGCCCACGCCGGCACCCACGCGGCCGAGAAAT
>DATGCF010000098.1:0-16640 GCA_035312245.1 Desulfosalsimonadaceae bacterium | reverse complement strand
GCAGGCGCCGGCGGCTCGCTTTCAGGCTCCGATTCCGCTGCGGATGCCGGCGCTTTTTCAGCAACTGTCGGCGCCGGTTCGGGTGCTGCCGGCGCCGGCTCGGGCGCGGGGGCCGGTTCATCAAACGGCTTTTTGCTGGCAATTTGGCCGGATTCGTCAAATATGGCATCATACCAATCGGCATTTCGAACGGCCGGATCCGGAAGCCGGATCTTTTCGCCCACCCGGATAAGATTGATGTCATCCACATCCGGGTTCATGTATTTGAACAACTCCAGCACCCTCTCATATTCCTTACGGTTCAGGCGGCCGAATTGCTCGACAATCAGCTTGGAAACCGTATCCCCGGACTCCACTTCATAGAGCGAGGAATTCTGGATCATACTTTCCGGCAAATTGGTGATGTTTATAATCGGAATGGTTACCGTACCGGTGGATTGGCCCTTGAGTGTACCGGGGGCGAGAATTTTTAGAGGGATCAAAACCTTCTGCTCGGGGTAGATTTTATTGACATCCTTGATCTGCGGGTTGATCCGCTTAAAGATGTCTAAAAACCTGGGGAAATCTTCATACGCGATTTCGCCCCTTTGCTTGAAGAGCTTGAGCACATAGTCGTTTTTCTGCACCACATAGGGGTCACACAGGATATCGCGACCGTGGTCCTCACAGATCATAAAACGTTTCTGGAAAAAGGCGGCATGGGTCGGGGATGCCGGCAAAACGCCGGCCAGCATCGCAATTATACCGCAAACAATGAAAAACAACCGGAATTTGCCGGATCCCATTTAATCGGAAACCTTATTCAAGTCCAGGATTTGGGCAATTTCTTTGGCCATTCGGGCAACAAACGTATCAAGTTTCTCTCCGGAAAGCGGCTGTCCCGGCTCGGGTACGGCTTCCAAGTCCGCCGGCCGGATGAGCTCGGGCGCATTGATGAGCTCCGGCTTTGGAGTCACCTCGTATTCCGGCGGAAAGCTGTCTTCAAAATACATTTCCTGAAAACCCGAAAATTTCAGAGCATGGGCGGTGGAATCGAGCACCACGCTTTCATGCGGTTCAACCAGGCCGCGCGCCTTGGCAGCCACAATACCGGCCAGGCATTCGCCGCCGTGGGTACAGATCACATGGCCGTTCCGATTGGCGGTGAGCTGCCAGTCCATGATATCCTGCTCGGCGACCTCGGCCACAAAGACCCGCTGCCGGCCGGCCATCTGATTGTATTTTTCCACCAGATGGATCACCCGGGGCATGGAAACGGGATTTCCGATCATGGCTGCCTGGGCCACGCTGGGTTTTACGTACACGGGCTCAAAATGCCGCTTTTGCGGATCCGGTTCCAAATAATACTTGTATACCGGATTGGCATGTTCGGACTGCACGCCGATAATCTTGGGCAGGGCATCAATAATGCCGGTTTCAAAAAATTTCAAAAACCCGTTGATGACCGCCGTGATATTTCCCGCATTGCCGATGGGCACCACCACCACCTTATCCGCCAGGTCGTACTCAAAATACTGGGCGATCTCATAGGAATAGGATTCCTGACCCAGAATCCGCCAGGCATTTTTTGAATTTAAAAGCGCCACGTTATAGGTTTCGGACAAGGCCTCCACGATCTTCATGCAATCGTCAAAAACCCCCGGGACTTCAAAAACCGCCGCTCCGCTGCCCAAGGGCTGGGAGAGCTGCTGGGGGGTGACCTTTTTGTGCGGCAGCAGGACCGCAGATTTCACATGCGGCTGCAGATAGGACGCATAAAGGGCGGCAGCCGCGGACGTATCCCCGGTCGAGGCGCACACGGCCAGAATGTCTTCGGCAAGCCCCTGCTGGAGCAGGTACTGAATATAGCTCAAGGCACTGGCCATCCCCCGGTCCTTAAAGGACGCGCTCGGATTCTGGCCGTCATTTTTAAAAAATATCCGGGCGCCGGCCGCCTCCTGCAGAAAGCGGTTGGACTCAATGATCGGGGTGTTGCCTTCCCCGAGATATACAATCGCATCCAACGGCAGAATGGGCCCGATAAACTCGTGGAACCGATAGATTCCCTGAAGCGCCGGGATATTCAGCATTTTCCGATAATCAAAGATCTGCCGCCAGGTTTTGCCGGAGACCGCCTTTAACCGGTCAAATGCCGGATCCTGCAGCAGTAAAACCTTTCCGCATTCCGGGCAGGTGTATAATAGCTTTTCAATGCCGTATTCCGCCTCGCAGCCCAGGCAGCGGTAAATTAGTTTGCCGGCCGGCTCTGGCACCAGGTAGGGTTGGATATCTTTTGAAAATTCTTCGGGCTTCACGGGGTGATGCGTTCCTTTCCCCCCATATAGGGGCTCAGCGCCTCCGGGATGATCACGCTCCCGTCCGACTGCTGGAAATTTTCCAGAATCGCGGCCACGGTTCGGCCGACCGCCAGACCGGAGCCGTTTAGGGTATGAACCGGCTCCGTGCCCTTCTTGCCCTTTCGGCGCATGCGGATACCGGCGCGCCGGGCCTGAAATCCCTCGAAATTACTGCAGGAGGAAATTTCGCGGTACTTTTCCTGGGCCGGCATCCAAACTTCAATATCATAGGTCTTGGCAGATGAAAACCCGAGATCGCCGGTGCATAAAATAACGACCCGATAGGGAAGGCCCAGCCGTTTAAGCACTTTTTCCGCATCCGCCAATAGTTTTTCCAGCTCATCATAGGAATTTTCCGGGGTAACGAATTTGACCAGCTCCACCTTATTGAACTGATGCTGCCGGATCAACCCGCGCGTGTCCTTTCCGTGGGAGCCGGCCTCGGACCGAAAGCAGGGTGTATAGGCGGTATAACATATGGGCAGGTTTTCCTCATCAATAATTTCATCCTGATAGATATTGGTCACCGGCACTTCGGCGGTGGGAATCAGGTAATAGTCCCAGTCCGCCAACTTAAAGAGATCCATTTCAAACTTGGGCAGCTGACCGGTGCCGGTCATGGATCGGCGGTTTACGATAAACGGCGGCAGTACCTCGGTATACCCGTTTTCCGTGATATGAAGATCCAGCATAAAGGAGATAAGCGCCCGCTCAAGCCGCGCCCCTGCGCCGAAATACAGGGGAAATCGGGACCCCGTGATCTTGGCCGCCCGCTCAAAATCGAGGATATGCAGGGCCTCACCGATATCCCAGTGGGCCTTGGGGTCGAAATCAAATTCCGGCCGCTCGCCTTCTTCCCGGACCAGGCGGTTCTGAGTGTCATCCGCGCCCACCGGAACGGATGCATCCGGAACATTGGGGATGCGGATCAGGATCTCATTGAGGGTGTCCTCACATTCCGTCAGCTCCTGCTCCATTTTTTTGATTTGGCCGGAAACCTCGCGCATCTCGGCAACTTGACCCTCGGCGTCTTCGCCGTTTTTTTTCTTTGTGGCGATTTCATCAGACACCACATTTTTGCGGTGCCTCAGGGCCTCCATTTCAGAAAGGATTTCCCGGCGCCTTTCATCCGCTTTCTTAAATGTATCCAGATCGGCGGCATCCCCCCGTTTCTGCAAAGCCTCTGAAACCGCAGATAAATTTTGTCGGACGTACTTGATTTCCAGCATAGTGTACCTATATTGGGTAGTGTATAAGTATACCTAACAGTTCATAAAATATTAAAAGTTACCACCCTGCATCAAAGGCGTCAATAATTATTGAAAATTTAAAAAAAATCATATATGAGGGGTATTTATTTTTCTTTTTTTGGAGAAAAGACTGATGGAGGATGTCAAAGAAAAAAAACAGGAGCTGCGGAAGCTGATCGAACAAAAGCTCGAATCCCTCTCCCGCACCGAAATCCAGAAGAAGCTGGGCGCGATCGAAGCCCAGCTGTTTGAATTCGCCAATTTTATTGAGGCGGAAGTTTCCCTTCTTTATATCAACACCGATCGTGAAGTGGATACGGACCATATTATCCGCCGGTGTATGGACAGCCCCAAGGATATCGTGCTGCCGCTGTTTGACGACGCCAACGGCGGGACCAAGCTATATAAAATTCAGGATGTGGATGCAGACCTGAGAAAAGGGGCCGGCAATGTGCGGGAACCGAACCCGGAGCGCTGCAAACCGGTCTCCATGGACAATATCGATATCGCCATTATCCCGGGGCTGGCATTTGACGAAAAAGGCGGGCGATTGGGCATCGGCGCCGGGCGTTATGACCGGATGATTCCAAAGCTGCCGGTCACGGCCAGAAAGGTGGCCTTTGCATTCGAGGATCAGATCACCCAGATGGTTCCCATGGAATCCCACGACAAGTTCGTGGATATTATCATTACAGAAGAACGTATCATCTACAAGATTTAGCGCATCGCTTCGCCCGCTGCGATAAAATCAAAAGCCTCAAGAAAGCCTGCGTTTCCGGAATCTATGAAACCCATTGTTGCCATTATCGGACACCCGAATGCCGGAAAATCCACTCTGTTCAACCGTATCACCCGAACAACGGACGCCCTGGTTGACGATCTTCCCGGTGTTACCCGGGATCGAAACTATGGGAGCGCCGAATGGGATACGTCCGCATTTACCCTGATTGACACCGGCGGATTTGCCGGGGTGGAAGACGAATTCACCGCCATGAGCCGGCTCCAGGTAGAGAATGCGGTCAGGCAAGCGGATGCGGTCATCCTGCTGCTTGACGGAAAGACCGGGCCCTCTCCGCATGACCGGGAACTCCTGGAGCTCGTTCAGGCCCATCATAAGCCGGTGGTACACGCGGTGAACAAGGTTGACAGCGAGACCCAGGAAGACCGTTGCTATCCCTTTTATGAGCTCGGTGTGAAGCGGTTTTTCCCAATTTCCGCGGAGCACGGCTACGGAATTTACGAACTGCTGGATCAGTTGACCGCCGAACTGCCCGCTGCCGCCCCGGAACCGGAAACCGAAGCGATAAAAATCGCTGTCATCGGGCGGCCGAATGTGGGCAAATCCTCCCTGGTTAACCGGATTTTAGGTGAAGACCGGGTGATGGTGAGCAGCCAGCCAGGCACCACCCGGGATGCCATTGATACGGAATTCTCCGTGGATGGCAGCCGCTATATTTTCATCGATACCGCCGGCATCCGCCGCAAAAGCCGGGTATCCAGAAAAATTGAAAAATATTCCATTATTAAGGCCCTGCGAAGCATCGAACGGGCCGATGTGGTCCTGATCCTTTTAGACGGCCATGAAGGCATCACCGACCAGGACGTCAAAATCGCCGGCTACGCCTTTGAACAGGGCCGGGGCTGCATCTTTGTGCTCAATAAATGGGATATTGTGGAAAAAGACGCCCGGACCATGCAGCGGATGATGGACTGGTTAAGAAGCGAGGCCAAGTATTTAAGTTTTGCCCCGGTTTTAACCGTATCCGCCCTGACCGGAAAGCGGGTGAACCGGATCTTTGAAACCGTTGACACCATCTATGCCCAATATACCCGACGCATTTCGACCGGACCGCTGAACAAGATCATCGAGCAGGCCACCTGTCGCACCGAGCCGTCGCTCTTTCGCGGCCGGCGCCTGAAGTTCTATTACGCCACCCAGGCATCGACCCGGCCGCCGACATTCGTCTGCTTTGTCAACTACCCGGAAGGCGTGCATTTCTCTTATAAACGCTATCTTATCAACCAGATCCGGGCGGAAACCGGCCTGGATCAGGTACCGGTGCGGCTGTACTTCAGAAAACGCGGCGAATCCGAACCCAGGCAGAAAAAAAAGCGCCCGCCGGCTAAAAGGAAAAAAGCCCGGAGGCGGGCCTAATTCAAGCAGATATCCGTAATGGCGTCCTCTGACGAATCCAACAACAAGACTCGAAATCTTTTTGATGCGCAGTCCCGAAACACCGCTGATGCGGCCCGGCCCCTGGCCGACCGGATGCGGCCGAAAACCCTGGATGCCCTGATCGGGCAGGAACATGCCGTGGGACCGGGGACCCTGATCCGAAATGCGGTCATCGCCGACCGGCTGTTTTCCATGATTCTGTGGGGGCCGCCCGGCTCCGGCAAAACCACCATCGCCCGCATCATCGCGGAACAGACCCGATGCCATTTCGTGCATCTCTCCGCTGTCCTCACCGGGGTTAAAGATATCCGAAGCGTTATCGAAACCGCCAAGGAACAGCAGCAACTCTACCAGAAGCGCACCATTTTGTTTGTGGATGAAATTCACCGGTTCAACAAGTCCCAGCAGGATGCCTTCCTTCACCATGTGGAAAGCGGCCTGATCACGCTGATCGGCGCCACCACGGAGAACCCCTCGTTTGAGGTCATATCCGCGCTTCTATCCCGATGCCAGGTCATCTCGCTTGACGCCCTTTCTGAGGCGGATATTGAAAAACTGCTGACCCGGGCCGTGACGGATGCCGAAAAGGGACTGGGAAAAACGGAATTAACGCCCTCGGATGCGGCGCTTTCCCATATTGTTTCCATATCCGACGGTGACGGCCGCGCCGCTTTAAACGCGCTTGAAATTGCCGCGTTTACCACCCAGTCTGCCGGACGCACGGAAATCACCCGGGAAGACTTGGAAACAGCGCTTCAGCGCAAAGCGCTGGCCTATGACAAGGCCGGCGAGGCGCATTACAACCTTATCTCCGCGTTTCACAAGAGCCTGCGCGGGGGCGATCCGGATGCGGCCCTTTACTGGCTGGCGCGGATGATGGAAGGCGGCGAGGACCCCTTCTACATCGCCCGGCGAATGGTCCGATTCGCCTCGGAAGATATCGGCAATGCCGATCCCCGGGCGCTGACGCTTGCCATGGACGCCATGGCGGCCTACCGGTTTCTGGGGTCTCCGGAAGGGGACTTAAGCCTGGCCCAGGCAGCCGCCTATCTGGCATGCGCACCCAAAAGCAACCGGATCTACACGGCATACGGACAAATTCAGAGAACCATCAAAAAAACCGGTACCCTGCCGGTTCCCTACCATATCCGCAATGCCCCGACCCGGCTCATGAAAGCGGAGGGATATGCGGAAGGGTATCAATACCCCCATGATTACCCGGATGCCGTGGTCGATCAGGACTATCTGCCGGACAAACTAAGAGGAAGTTCGTTCTATCAGCCCACGGATCGGGGATATGAAAAAATCATCAAGGAGCGCCTGGATTACTGGCGGGGCATCAGCCGAAAAAAGCCGAAAAAATAAGTTTTACTGATATTTTTCCTGCAGCGCTGTCAGCTGTTCCAAATATATATCCTGGTATATCAAGGCATTCTGATGGCGGATGTCATCCAGCGATAGCCTGATGTGGGGCCGGATGTCAATGCCGTGGCGGTTTAGGGTGGCCTTATTGGCCTGATCCAGCACCAGCACGCTGTAGTACCGGGTCAGGCACCGGATGGTGGAATCCCGCCGCAGGAGGTAGCTTTTGCCGGAAAGCGTCTTTAAAAAGAAACCCGCATACTCGTAAAGGGTTTCCAAAGAAACGATCGCCTCTCCCTGGCCGCCGCAGCCGCCCAGTTTGACGTAGTAGTCATAAAAATTTAGCATGGCATGCTCCAGCACATCGGCTTCCGTCTGCATGATATGCTTGACAAGTGCAATCCGCTTTTTATCGAGCGCGCGGAAAAAATGGGCCTGATTGTGCATGAGACTCACGATATCCTGAGTCTCCCCGATAATCAGCGGCGGGTTTTCGGATAGCGCAGCCACCATATCCTCAAAAACCTGGCGGGCGCCTTCTGCCTCAATCCCGGCGGCCTCGACAAATCCCTGCTGGTCGAGATAGCTGAAGAAGGCGTCGATTTTTTTCTCCAGCCGGTAGCAGCTGGGGGTATCCATGGCTGCCATGGTATTGACCGGCGGCTTTTCCGGCGGCTCTCCAAAAACTTTTTCGATTCGTTCGGCAGCCGCTTGCTTCGGTGTCTGTTTGGACTGGGTCTCTTCTTCCAGTTTTCGTTTTAACGCTTCAACCGTTTCTTCCCGGGCCTCGGTTTCGGCCGCCAGTTTTTCCGCCTGTCTTGACAGGGCGGTCCGGACTTCTGTCCGGTGCCACTCCATGACTCTGATATATCCGAAGTAGCCGATGATGGCGACGATAATCAGGGCGATGACGGCAGCGATATACTTTCCGGCATTGGACGGGGCGAATTGATGATCCGGCATTTGAAAAACCAGGCTCCTTATTTGAAAAATTTATATTCAAGGCGACCTGAGGGAACAAACTGGCACTTGGCCCATTTAATTTTAGTATAGCATGAAATTGAAAAATGTCGAATGCCTCATATGAAACGCTGCCCCCCTGGCCAGCATAGTCTTACCGGTGCCGGGCGGCCCCAGTAAAATTAAATATTTGACATATGTTCCGCCCAATAATAAAAAAAATTGGGTATATGCTCAAAAATTTATTTGTCGTGCCACGTATTAAAAACCGATGTCCGCCGTCAGCTCACCCCATCCCCTATAATTTTTAAAGGAGCGCAAAATGAACCGCAGATCCTTCTGCCGCCTAACATTCGCTGCGTTCGTAGAGCTTTTTCTTTTCGGATGCGCCCGGGACCAAGCCATGATCCGCTACCGGAAAGAGATTGAAATCCCCGAATGGCCGGTGCGAGAACCGACGGCGGCTTTGGTAGTCTTTGACTCCTGGAGCGGCAACACGCAAATGATAGGGAAAGCCATCGCAAAGGTCCTGGATTGCCCGGCTGTCCACCTCGCGGAATTAGAGGATGGCCCCGTGCCGCCCCATGACCTGCTTGTGATCGGCTCCCCTGTGCACGGGGGCATGACCACCGACCGAATTAAGGAATTTTTATCCCGGATTGAACCGCCGCGTTTATCCGCCGTATTTGCCACTTTCGGCGCCCCGTTGTTTGGCCCCTTAACCGCAAACATGTGCCTAAACGATATGGAAAAACGGCTGTATGACACGTGTATCGGCCGGTTCAAGTGCCACGGATTCCATCAGATCCTGCGCACCTACCCTAGCCATCCGGACGAAGAAGATCAACGGGATGCCGCCCGTTTTGCTGCAGGTATGCTTGAGCGGTGCCGAACCTCCGGTTCCGCAAAAATATGCCCCAAAACCGAAAAGTCTGCCGCATGATGCCTGCGGCCTGCCGCAGACGGATAATGACTGACGACTCAACAGGTGCGCGTAAACTGCATGGACAACCGCAAAAATCTCGGCTATGGTGTGGCCATAAACTACAATCCCATCGAAAGGCGCCCATGAAAAAACGATCGATTGCCCTGTGCTTGACCGGCGTGCTTGTATTAGCCGGTCTTGGCCTTTCCGCCTGTTCCTTTAAGGAAAAGCTGCCGGACACGGCCGTTGAAATGCACGGCAAATGCACTAAAATTGACATCGGCCCAGGCCCGGAGGATTTTGTCCTGGACAAATGGCAGCACCCTGCGCCGCGATTTCTGATTTCAAGCTGTGAACGGCGGGAACCGACAGCAGACGGCGATATTTTCTTTTACGTGCCGGAAACCAGGGATACGGGCATTATGCGGCGCACCGGGGAGCCGGCGCGGCTTGCCGCATTCAGGCCCCATGGCATAGATATCCGGCACGCTGACGGCACTACCCACCTTTATGTGATTCTGCACGACCCATACGAAAGCGGCGGGCAAAACAAACATGCGGTGGCGGTTTACCGGGTATTTGAGGACCAGCTGTCGCTGGTCAATTGGCTCGAAGATGCAAATTATCTCTGGTCGCCCAATGATCTCTCCGTTATGAAAACCGGCGACATTTATTTAACCAATGATTACCGCGGCAAGCTGGATCTCTATTTTAAGCGAAAGGCCTCGGAGATCGCCCTCTACGACGCGGATACCGAAAAATGGCGGATTGTGGCAGATAGCCTGGCGTTTGCCAACGGCATCCTGGCGGAACCGGATCAGGTGTTTGTGACCACCACGCTGGGCAACCAGGTGCTCGCCTACCCCCGGCGCCCGGATGGCAGCTTAGGCCAAGGCGAAGCGGTGGCCTCCCTAAAAGGCGGGGACAACCTGACCCGTTACGGCAAATACCTAATTACTGCGGCCCATTTTGACGATTTCGCGTTTTTACGGCATGCCAAGGACAGTGAAAAACCGGCCCCCACAGTGGTCATGCGGATCACCCCTGAGACGGGTATGAAAAAGCCGATTTACGTCAATTCCGGCGAATTTATCAGTGCGGCCTCCACCGCCATGGTATACAAAGATAAAATCTATATCTCCCAGGTGTTTGATCCCTTTATGGTGGTTTGTGACGCGCCGCCGGACATCGATTGGTGACGTTTTATGGAAGAATATCTGCAGCCCACGCCGTGCATTGATTTTAACGCCCCTCCGGTCGCGGCCTTTGCCGATGAAACGGCCGGCCAATCAGAGGACCCCGAGACTTTGGCGGTGAACCTGTATTACGCCATCCGCGACGGGATCCGCTATGACCCCTATGCCATCGATTTATCGGTGGCAGGCCTAAAGGCCAGTAGCACCCTTAAAAACGGCCGCGGCTGGTGTGTGGCCAAGGCGATTCTCCTCGCCGCCTGTTGCCGGCATAAAAAAATTCCCGCCCGTTTAGGGTTTGCCGATGTCAAAAACCATCTGTCAACCGAGCGGCTGCGTCAGCAGATGCAGACCGATGTTTTTTACTGGCACGGGTATACGGCCATATACTTGAACGGGCAGTGGCTTAAGGCCACCCCGGCATTTAATATCGAACTTTGTGAAAAATTTTCCTTAAAGCCTCTTGAGTTTGACGGCAAAACCGACTCCATCTACCATCCATTTGACCTTAAGGGTAACCGGCACATGGAATACATCCGCCATCGCGGTGAATTCGCGGATGTGCCCTTAGCTGAAATCATTGAGACCTTTGAGCGGGAATACCGGCCGGCGGATGAATCCTGGCGGAATGGGGATTTTGAGAAGGACGCGGCAAAGGAAACGAAGCGTTAGCGCATGACCTTGACGTCTTTTCCGACAATGCCGAACAAAAAAAGCTTCACCCAGGCAATGCCCAGGCGCAGCAGGGCCACGTCATCGGACTTGATTTTTAAGCGGATGTCGGATTTAATCTTGTATCGCTTAAGAAAGCTGCTGTTTAAAACAAAATCCCGGAACGTATCCACGTTATACGTGGCCATAAAGGCCATCCGCCCCTTTTGCCCATTCGGCCCCTCACCGCCCCACGGGTCGGTATGAAACAGGCGCATGAAATCCGCCCATTCCACGGTCATCTGGTTATAAAACACCGCCTCCTGGTCGGCCGCCCAGGTATCCTTGGTCCAGGCGGTCTCCTCAAACTGTCCATGACAAAAATCCGGGGGGCGGAAATAATGGACCAGCCGGCTCTGGCCGGTCTGGGCATCATAATAAATCCCGTGCTCAATGGGAAACGCCCGACAGGTCTGGGGGCGGTCCGGATAGACGCGGCAGCCGGCATCAGTTAAAAAGGGGCAGGTCTTTTCCGCGTTTTCCGCCATATGCAGAAGTACAGACGGGAAGTGGCTGCCCTCGCGGACCACGACGTCCGCGTAGGCGTCGATAAACTCGCCAGAGGTCATCCCCAGGCATTTTCGCAGCCGGATCACATCATAGGGGTACAAAAACAGGTTTAAATTCCGGCAGCACTGGTTAAAGCAGGAAATACCGGGGTAGCACCGAAAACAGAACCGATCGGTGTCCTCAAGGAGGCGTCCCGGGATCTCCGCCGGGTTATCGGTTTCCACATACTTCATAAAAACGATTCCTCTTCAGAATATACAGCGGCATCCACGAGCATCTGGGCCACGGTTTTTTTGAGCCGGGTTTTAATGCCGCCATGCGCCCTAAACGTCTGCTCCAACCGGGCCATTTGGGCATAAAACGGGGTCCGGTCAAAGGGCGCGTAAGGTTTCTCCCCGCAGACGTTTTCAAATTCGCCGCATCCGGGCCCATAGGTTTTGGGTTTGCCCGGCAGGCGCAACTCATGGGGCAACCCATGGAGTCGGCAGATCATGGGACGGTACAAATAAAGAGCGCACCAGCCGTTAATATTGGCCGGACACATCAGGCGATTCGCGCCCGGGGCATTTCCCCGCCGGGCAGCAGCTACCTCCCGGGCCCGGTGATAAATCTCCTTTTGCCGATCAGCAGCCAGTTTATTAAAGCCGGCAAGCAGGTAGGCGGTTTCAATATGGGTATGGTGATAAAACCGGGTCTGGCAGCAATTATCCGCGCACCCCCGGCAGTTAAACCCATATGCGGCGGCGGTCTTTTCGTAGGCCTGATCCATTTCCGCATAAAGCGCCGCCAGCCGCTCAAAAAAATCACCGGGATCCGGATAGAGGGTATCGGAAAACATAGGTGGCATCGAGTGGATCAAACCAGGGGGGTGGGCACGAATATGTCGTTATAGAGATTTAATACGTAACGATCGGTCATGCTGGCGATGAAATCGCAGATCAGCCGGTCCAAGCGAGCCTCCTGATGATAGGTGGCCGCCATTTCCATACCGGAGAGCTTGCTTTTCATGACATCGGGGTTTTCGAGAAAATAGCTGTAAATCTCGATGATGATCTTTTTGGCCTTGATAAACTCGGCATGCACCCGCTCCGACCGATAAACATTCTCATAGAGAAAGGCGCGCAGGCAGTTCATGGCATCCGCGACCGGATCGCTCAATTTTAAAATATATTCAGCATCCTGAATCTCGCTTGAATAGATGAGATCCCGGATCATGGTGGTGGCGCGCTCGGAATGCCTGGAACCCAGGACCGCCTCACAATCCTTCGGCACCTGGGATTCTTTGACCACACCGCTTCGGATGGCGTCATCCAGGTCATGATTCAAATAGGCGATGATATCGGCAAACCGAACAATCCGGCCCTCCACCGTGCAGGCGATCTCCGATGGGTCAGACGGCATGATGTCGCCAAAGCCCTTGGAATGCTTTAAAATGCCATCCCTCACCTCATAGGTCAGGTTGAGCCCCTGGCCGTGTCTTTCGAGCACGTCCACGACCCGCAGGCTCTGCTCGTTATGGCAGAAGTCCGGAGAGTAAATCTCCTTAAGCGCGGTCTCCCCGCTGTGGCCGAACGGGGTATGGCCCAGATCATGGCCTAAGGCAATCGCCTCGGCCAAATCCTCGTTCAAGCGAAGCGCCCGGCTGATGGTCCGGGCGATCTCGGCCACCTCCAGGGTATGTGTCAGCCGGGTACGGTAGTGATCCCCCAGGGGCGACAAAAAAACCTGGGTTTTGTGTTTGAGGCGGCGAAACGCATTGGAAAACACGATCCGGTCCCGGTCCTGCTGATAGACGGTGCGGACCGGGCACGGCGCTTCCTCGTGCGCCCGGCCGCGGGATTCGGCCGAGAGCGTGCCGTAGGGCGATATAAAATTGGCCTCCCGCTGTTCAAAATCCTCGCGGATGGTCGGTGACGGCTTATCCAGCCGCCGGTTCGGGCTGTTTATGCTGTATTGGCGATACATGGTCCTAAATATTTGAAAGATTTTGCCGGATACGACCTGCGACGGCGACGGCAGAGCTTTAGTAAGCACTCAATTTTATCTTTAATCCGCCCTTTCTGTAAAGGATAATCTGCATACCAACTGTTAAAAGAAATTCAAATTCGGCTGCACGGACAATTCCGGTGGGGTTTGCAGAAATTCGTTGACCCGCTTCCGAAGATCATCAAGATCCACGGCCTTGCGGAGCCGCTTATTAAATACATGGCCGTATCTGAAGTAGGCGGCCACGTACACCGCGGTTTTCCGAAACCGCCGGAGCGCAAGGATTTCATCGTAATGAGCCGCCAAAAGATCGATCAGGCGATTCAGCATTTTGACATAGCTTTCCGGGCCGAAACTTCGGCCTTGGAGTATTTCGGAAAACACCCACGGCCGGGCAATAGCGCCGCGCCCCAATGCCACTCCGTCACAGCCGGTCTTAAGAAGCATGGCCTCGCCATCGGCGGCCGAGAAGACATTGCCGTTTCCAAACACCGGAATGGATACCGCGGATTTCACATCCGCAATATAGGCCCATTTCGGTGGACGTGCCCGCCGATCCGGGGCGACCCGGGGATGAAAGGTCAGGGCATCCGCGCCTGCGGCTTCAAACCCGCGGGCAAGCGTCACCGCCGGCGCCGGCGCATCCGTCCATCCGGTACGAAATTTGACAAAAACCGGAAAATCCACGGCCTCCCGGACCGCCCGGACAATGCTTACCGCCTGATCCGGTGATTTTAAAAGCGCGGCCCCGCAGTTTCGCTTGCAGATCCGGGCCACTGAGCAGCCGAAATTCAGGTCCACCCCGAAAAAGCCTTCCTTTTCAATCCGCCGCGCCGCGGCCGCCATATCTTCCGGCGAGTCGCCGAAAATCTGGCAGACCAGACGGGACAGTTCGGCATCCACCCATCTGAACACCGGCGAGACATACCGGTTTTCCTGGGGGATTGACCGGGCGCTGCACATCTCCATAAACATCAGCCCCGGCCCGCCGTATTCCGCCAGAAGCTCCCGGAAGGCCACATTGCCCAAACCGCTCATGGGCGCAAGCACCAGGCGGTTTTCGATTGGCCGGCCGCCGATCTCTATCGGCGTATTCAAAAATGTTCGGGTGGTTTGATCCATAAACTAATATAATAAGACATGACCCGGCCAAATCAACCCTGATCGCTTTCAAGATTCCAACCAATGCCCAGCAGGTGGCCGGTCGTGACAAAAAATCTTGACTTAACAAGTATATCTGTATTTTAATTAATAATTTAACTATACGATAAGGAGGAATAAATGGGCGCATATGAATTCTATGAGGTGGTTAAAAACCCGCCGATTGCCTGGGTGTACCTGAACCGGCCGGAAAAGAAAAACGCCATGAACCCGCCCGCCTGGAAGGAAAGCATCCCGATTTTCAAAGATTTGGACCAAGATACCGATATCCGCGCGGTGATCATCGCCGGAAAAGGCCCCTGCTTTTCAGCCGGCATTGATCTAATGGGCATGGCCTCGGAACTGCCCGAGCTGATGGAGCCTAATCAAAAGGGCGGGGTGAAATGGCGCCTGATCCACAAAATCCATCCGCTTCAGGAGGCCATAAGCTGCATCGAATGGTGCAGAAAACCCGTGATCGCCGCGATTCACGGCTATTGCATCGGCGCCGGCCTGGATATGGTAACGGCCTGCGATATCCGGCTCTGCTCTTCAGATGCGCAGTTTTCGCTCAAAGAGGCGGCCGTGGGCTTTGTGGCCGATGTCGGGGTGCTCCAGCGCATCCCCCTGATTGTGGGCCAGGGCATCGCCCGGGAGCTGGCGTATACCGCTAAATTGATCGATGCGGCCCGGGCCAGGGATATCCTTTTAGTCAACGACATCTATGACGACTATGATGCGCTGATGGCCGGGGCCAAGGCCATGGCCGAGGAGATCGCCGGCAATTCGCCGCTGGCGGTCCAGGCATCCAAGGATGTGTTAAATTACGGGGTAGGGAAAAGCATTGATGACGGCCTGAAATATGTCGCCGCTATCAGCTCCAATATCATTCCCTCGGATGACTTGATGGAAGCCATGTCCGCGTTTTCCGAGAAGAGAAAGCCCCGGTTCAAGGGCGAATAGCCAAAAGCCGATAAACCATTCATGCGGATATATCTAAACACCCTGGGATGCGCCAGAAACCTGGTTGACAGTGAGGTCATGGCCGCCGCGATCATGGCATCGGGGGCTCAAATGACCCAGGACCCGGCGGATGCCGACGCGATTGTGGTCAATACCTGCAGTTTCATTGAATCCGCCATCAATGAATCCGTGGACACGATTTTGGCACTCGCCGTATACAAAAAGACCGGGAACTGCCGGCGGATCATTGTCACCGGATGCCTGCCGGAGCGGTTCGGCGAAGAAATCGCAGCGGCCATCCCCGAGGTCGATATTTTCCTGGGCACCGGTGCCTATGATCAAATCACGGATGCGATCGCCGGCCGGTTTGAAGCCGGCACCTGTCTGCTGCCGCCGCCGGCATCCAGGCCCCTGCCCACACGGGCGGCCGGCCGAAATCCGTCCACCCATCCGGTGGCCTATCTTAAAATCGGTGACGGCTGCAACCGGCACTGCACCTACTGCGTCATCCCCAAACTGCGGGGTCGGCTGCGAAGCCGGGAGGCAGCGGATATTCTTGCCGAAGCAGAGGATCTGGCCGCCCAAGGATTTAACGAAATCGTCCTCATCGCCCAGGATACGTCCGCATATGGACTGGATTTAACCCCGCGGCAATCCCTTGCCGACCTGCTGGGCCGCCTGGCGGTCATTTTACCCGGTACCCGGATCCGGTTTCTCTATGGCTCTCCGGATCATACGGACGCGGCGTTAATCGCCACGGTCGCCAAGCATCCGGCAGTGGCCCCCTATTTTGATCTCCCGGTCCAGCATGTGAGCGCGCGCGTGTTAAAACGCATGGGCCGGCAATACGCCAGACCGCAGCTTCTTGAGCTGTTTGAAAATATCCGGGCGACGGTCCCCGAAGCGGTGCTTCGGACAACGCTTCTGGTGGGATTTCCCGGAGAGACCGAATCGAATTTTAATGAACTCCTTGATTTTATTGAAACTTTTCGGTTTGACCATGTCGGCGTCTTTGTTTACTCGGATGCCGATGATCTGGCTTCCCATAAGCTGCCGGGTCATGTGCCCCCCGCCGTGGCCCAAGAGCGGTATGAACGTTTAATGACGCGCCAGGCGGAAATCTCGCTC
>DATGCF010000097.1:0-2909 GCA_035312245.1 Desulfosalsimonadaceae bacterium | reverse complement strand
CGAAACAACAAGCCCGGCGGCATGCTGTATACCGGATACTACATCCCGGTTTTAAACGGCAGCAGAGATAAAACCGATAAATACCGATACCCCGTGTATCCCCGGCCCTCTGATCTGGTCACCTTTAAACCGTCTGATTTTTGCAAGGCCTGCCCCCAAACCCCGGTGGTCGGCCGGTGTGCCGATGGCGGGGTGGTTCCCTATTATACCCGCCAAACCATTGAAAGCAGGCCGGTTTTGGAAAAAATCGCCGCGCCGATTGTGTGGGTGGATGATCCGGTGGATCTGTTTTTCCTCCATGTCCAGGGCTCCGGCATCGTCCGGCTGCCGTCTGGAAAGCACATTAATGTCCATTATACCGCATCCAACGGCCATCCCTATAAAAGCATCGGCCGATATCTGATCCATAAGGGAAAAATCGCCCGCAAGGACCTGACTATGCAGTCCCTTCGCCGCTATCTGGAAAACCACCCTGAAAAACAGGATGCCATATTTGCCCATAATCCGCGGTATGTCTTTTTCAAGGAGGCACCCGGCGGCCCCACGGGGTGTTTAGGCGTTGAAATAACGCCCGGCCGGTCCGTTGCCATGGACCAAAGCGTTTATCCCCCGGGCGCGCTGGCGTTTATCCAGACCGAAAAGCCGGTGCTGGATGCATCCGGGCGGGTAAAAAAATGGGAGCGGTTTTCCCGGTTTGTATTAAATCAGGATACGGGCGATGCCATCCGCGGCATGGGCCGGGTGGACATCTTCTGGGGCGGCGGCCATTACGCCGAAGCCGCCGCCGGCCGAATGAAGCATCCGGGTAAGCTTTTTATTTTATTGCCCAAATAGATACTTTTTTGTTGTATTGGGCCTCAGCCAGGGTCTGCGTGCGCACCTTCTAAGTAACTTAACGGTTTAAGGTATCGGGTGTAATGTGTAAGGTAAATGAAATCAAAGCGTTATGCTTTAAGCAGTTCACGGTTCATAGTTCACCGTTTAAAAGACTAAGCGCTTTCGGCTTTGGAAACGGCTTATAAAAAAGGGCAATTTCCTTTAAGTCCCGCTTTGGCAAAGGGGGATTTAGGGGGATTTGTCATTATGGCCCAATACAAATCCCCTTCAAAATCCCCCCAATCCCCCCTTTTAAAGGGGGGTTCAGGTGGCGCCCTTTTTCAAAGTGGGGGTGCGGCACAGCTCAAGGCTCACAGTGCCTCGTATTCTATGTATCTGCGGCAAACTTGAAAATCGCTCAATTTAGGTTTATATGTCCCAGCATGTTATTGGTTTGCCGTCATCCGTTAATGCAGGCGTCGAATTTTTCCCAGCCGAAGCATGGCCGAGGGCGACCACAAGAACGGCCATACGATCTTTATACCGGAGATCCGCGCCCGTGTGGATAGATGAAGGGCTCTTTTCCAAAAATCGGTTTGATCAAATTCGGTCATCACCATTTGGAACACCGCTTCCTTTAAGGTGCCAAGCACAGCACCGGCAACGACGATTTTGCCGGCGATGAGAAATGTGTCCAAGTCGCCGAAGGCAACCAGCATCGGTTTGGCCGCCGGTGTAAAAGGTATCAGAGATTGGCCGGTGCTTTTTCGAATGAGGTTTTGGCCAGCTCTTTCGCCCATATCAATGGCATGATAGGCCTGTTTGGACAGTGGCTGAGGCAGTTCCGCGGCATCGCCTGCCGCAAATACATTTTCATAGGCCGTATGCTGAAGACAGTCGTTGACCGGCACCCACCGGTCGGAGGTTTCGGTTAAGCCGGATGCGGTTAAAAGCGGCCAGGGCTTAATCCCTGCGGTCCAGAGCGTGGCATCGGATTTGAGTTGATCGCCGCTGGACAGCGTAACGCTGTCCGCCGAAACTTCTTTAACGGATTCGCCGGTTAAAAATTCAACGGCATAGGGCCGGCAGTGCTTTTTGAGGACAGATTGAATATCCGCCGGTGAATCGTATAGGAGACTTTCCTGCCGCTCGATCATGCGAACCCGCAGCCCCGGATGTCTTCTGAATCGTCGGAGGATCTCCCCGAGCGCTTCAACCCCTTCCAGGCCGCCGCCCGCAATGTTTATAAAGAACTCTTTCCGGTTTCGGGCGAGCATGTTGAGGTGCCGGCCGATCGCATGGCAATGCGAAACCTGTTTAAACGGCATCGCATAGCAATCTGCGCCCGGAATACCATAGGTGTTGATGGCGCAGCCCGCGGCAATGATGCAAAAATCATAGGTTAATTCCTTTCCCCGCCGGGTGCGAACCCGGTTTTTTTCGGGCAGGATCTCGGTGACGGTGTCATACAGATATTGATGGCCGCACCGCCGCACGATGGCCTGGTTTGAAAACCGCAGCATATCCGGTGTCTTAATACCCGAGATAAGTTCATGAATATTTGGCAGAAATTCGAACCACGGGTTCATATCAATAACTGTGACCGCGTATTCATCGGTCAGCTGGAGAGCCGCTTTAAGTCCCGCAAAACTGGCGCCGATGATGATGGCCCGGGGGCGTGTATCCGTAATAGGCATATCCATTCATTGTCTCTTTACTCAATGTCATTAACTTTAGCCTTCCGCCACTGTCATTTCGAGGAACGACAGTGACGAGAAATCTTAAAAATTCATGCAATGAAAAGATTTCTCGCTGGCGCTCGAAATGACGACCGAGCCAATTTTCACTCTTAAGTTAATGGCATTGTCTCTTTACTTGTCAAATAGCTTTGTTGAAACCTGTTGATACCGTCTTTACCGTCTTTACCGTCTTAATCTTAATCTTACTCTTAATCTTAATCTTACTCTTACTCTTAATCCCCCAATTCAAATCTGCGCGGAAGCGGTCATATGCTTCAGATTATAAAGCATGAGCCCCCCGCCCAGAAGAGCCAGGCCGGCGCTTATGGCAAAAAGGCTCTGAGCGCCGATGAT
>DATGCF010000096.1:0-10194 GCA_035312245.1 Desulfosalsimonadaceae bacterium | reverse complement strand
GAAATGCCCAGTTTTAACGCTTATCCAATTATGACTGCCGATGAAGCGGCACACCTTATTCAACATGGGGACATGGTCTCCTTTAGCGGATTTACCCCTGCCGGCGGCGCCAAGGCCGTGCCCCGGGCGCTGGCGCAAAAGGCCACGGAAGAACATGCCGAGGGCCGGGATTTCCGTATCCGAGTGCTGACCGGCGCCTCCAGCGGACGGGTGATTGATGACGAACTGGCCGAGGCCAGCGCCGTGTCCTGGCGCGCCCCGTATCAGTCCGGAGCTGCGATCCGGAAACAAATCAACGCCCAGGAGGTGGAGTATGTGGATCAGCACCTGTCCCACGTCCCCCAGTCTGTGGGGTACGGATTTTTCGGCAACCTGGATTATGCCGTGGTAGAAGCCACAGAGATCACCCATGACGGCCGGGTATACCTGACCACTTCCATTGGCGCATCCCCAACCTATCTTAAGTATGCAGAAAAAGTCATCATTGAGATGAACGAAGTCCAATCCGAGCGCCTGCGGGAGCTTGCTGACATCACGATGATTCCGCAGCCGCCGCATCGCTATCCGATCCATCTCTATGATCCGATGGGGCGTATCGGGGTCCCCTATGCGGTGGTAGATCCCAAAAAGGTGATCGGTATTGTGGTCAGTAATGAGCCGGATTCTGTTAATGGTTTTTCGGCTGTGGATTCAGTCAGCCGGCAGATTGCCGCCCACGTGGTCAAGTTCCTTTTGGCGGAAGTGCGGGCCGGGCGTATTCCGGCGGACTTCCTGCCGCTTCAGGCCGGCGTGGGCAATTTGGCCAACGGGGTCATGGAAGCCTTGGGCGATAATCCGGATATCCCTGACTTTTATATGTATTCCGAGGTATGCCAGGATGCGATGATCGATTTGATAGCCCGGGAAAGAATTTTGGGCACCTCTGCCACGGCATTGGCCATTACGGGGCGTAAGCTAAATGAAGTTATGGATAACTTTGATTTCTTTGCCCAACGGATCGTGCTCCGGCCCCAGGAGATTTCAAACAATCCGGGCATCATCCGGCGGCTCGGGGTAATTGCCATGAACACAGCCCTTGAGTTCGATATCTACGGCAATGTCAACTCCTCCCATATCTGCGGCATGCAGGTGGTAAACGGGATCGGTGGCAGCGGCGAATTCACCAGAAATGCATATCTGTCCATATTTATGACCCCGAGCACGGCAAGGGGCGGCAAAATTTCAACGGTGGTGCCCATGACACCGCACGTGGACAACAATGAGCATTCCGTCCAGATCGTGGTGACCGAACAGGGATTGGCCGATCTGCGGGGGCTTGGCCCCCAGCAGCGCGCAATACAGATTATCGATAAGTGCGCCCATCCGCTTTATAAGGATTATTTGTGGCATTACCTGGAAACAGCGCACACGGGCCATATCAAACACGACTTAACCCGCTGCTATGAACTGCATCGGAATTTGATGGAAACAGGTGAGATGCTGCCGGAGATGGGGAATAAATCGAAATACATGGCTTGACAGCTTTACCCGGAAAAGTCTATGGGTATGTTTTTATAAAGGATAATGCCATGCAAAGAGATTATGAAAAAGAATTTCAAACGTATTTGGAAAAAGAAAAAACACTGGCCTATATGATGCTTCAGCGGGCCGAAACATTCGGGGACCAAACTGCGCTTATATTCCGGGAAAACGGCTCGTGGAACACCCTTTCCTGGAAAGATTTCGGCGAAAAAATAACGTATGTGGCCAAGGCACTGCTGGCCATGGGACTTGCGCCCGGAGACATGGTCGCCGTTTTCTCGCAGAACCGGCCGGAATGGGCCTTTTGCGATCTGGGCATCCTTGCCACCCGGGCGGTCACGGTGCCGGTCTATGCCACGAATTCGGCTGATGAAACCGCATATATCGTCAATGACGCCGGGGTTAAAATGATCTTTGTGGGCGATCAGGATCAGTATGATCGCAGCGTTCAGGTACTGCAGCAGGCCGAATCTCTGAAAAAAATCATCGCCTTTGACAAAAGCATCCATATCCACGGCGAGGAGAGCCTGTATCTCGATGATCTCATCGAAACCGGGAAACAGGCGGACAACCAGGAAACGCTCAATCAACGCCTGGAATCGGTGGAAAGCGATGATATGCTGACCCTCATCTATACCTCCGGCACAACCGGGGCCCCAAAAGGCGCCATTCATACCCATAAAAGCTTTATGGCCGGAATATTTCCCTCCATCACCCGATTCGAGGATATCGTGCGGCCCGGCTTGGTTTCTCTTGCCATTCTGCCGCTAAGCCATGTTTTTGAACGCATGTGGTCCTATGGCTGCATGAGCACCGGCATCCAGATCGCCTATTGTCCGGATCCCAAAGAATTTGTGGATGTCATGAATGACATTCAGCCGCATTGCCTCACCAGCGTGCCCCGGATATGGGAGAAAGTCTACGGCACCATTCAACAAGGTTTAACGGATGCCTCTGCCAGCAAAGCCAAACTTTTTTACTGGGCCACGGATACAGCCATCGAACACTACCGAAAACGGAAATCCGGTGAAAAACCCGGCATTGGATTATCCTTGAAGCATAAAGTGGCGGATGCCCTGGTTTGCAGCAAGGTCAGAAAGAAACTCGGGGCCCAGCGAAATATCGTCTATCACGTGGGGGGTGGGGCCTTTGCCAAAGAGATCAATGAATTCTTCCAGGCCTTTGGCATCAATATCATCCAGGGATATGGGTTGACCGAGTTTTTCCCGGTGTGCGTGGGTTTTAATGATCACGGAAAAGTCGGCGCCTGCGGACCGGTTATTCCGCTCGTTCAGGTGCGGATATCGGACGAAGGCGAAATTCAGCTCAGCGGCCAAAACGCCATGCAGGGATACTACAATAAGCCGGCGGCCACAGCGGCCATGTTCACTGCAGACGGATGGTTCAAGACCGAAGACGTGGGACATATTGATGAGGACAATGGATTCCAATATATTACCATTACGGATCGTATTAAAGATCTGATCATTACCGCCGGCGGGAAAAATATTTCCCCCCAGCAGATCGAACTGCTGCTTGGCGATGACCCGTTAATTGAGCAGGTGGTGGTGGTTGGAGAAGGCCGGAAATATATTACCGCGCTTGTTGTCCCCGCATTTGACGCCTTAGAAGACTATGCCCCAAAAAACCATATCGATTATCAATCCAGAAAAGATCTGATTGCACACCCGGATATCATAGCCCTTTACGAGCAGCGGATCGCTGAACGGACAAAATCCCTCGGCAGGGTCGAGCAGATTAAAAAAATCAGGCTCATGGAAAATGAATTAACCCAGGAGGCCGGCGAACTCACACCCACCTTAAAGGTGAAACGCAACGTGGTCAGCGAAAAATATAATGATATAATTGAATATATGTACAAGGAATAGCCGCTTATCCAAAATCCGCCGCTATGGCGCCTATACGATAAAAGACCGTTATATAATCCAAACCGTATGGTATCTGCCGACTTGCACGACCTTCTGGCAGACCCTTCCCATGGCAAACTCCTGGACTTTGGAGTGCCCGCGCCGGCCCACTGCGATGGTGCTGAAATCGCCAAACTCAGCCTCCATCACGATGGAACCGGAGCGGGAATGCGCGCCGGTGATGATTTTTTGTGTGATATTTTCAGATTTCACCCCGGCGGAGAGGAGTCTGTCGCGCAGCCCTTTAAAATGCTCATGCATGTGTTTTTCTGCCATCTCCAGGCTCGCCGGCCGCATGTCAAGGTCCGGATAATCCGGCATGCTTTTGCCGATTCCCCGGATAACATGGATCAGGCCGACGGTATAATCATAACTGCCGATTTGCGCGGCCACATAATCCACTGCCTGAGCGGCTGCCTCAGACCCATCAACGCCGATTAAAATTCTGTTGTTTGGCTCCTTCCGGCCCGCTACCTGGATGGGCAAATAAATGATTTTTGCAAGCAGTTTTGAGGCCACGCTCCCCATTGGAAGCCCCTCGAGTTTCGTCATCCCCCGCCGGCGCAGCACGATCGCATCATACCCCTTTTCGGCTTCCTGCAGAATATCCCGGGCCACCCCCTGCTCGCGGTCGTGAATTTTTACCTCAACTGCGGATTCGTCGCATCCGGCATCGATCAAACGCTTGCGGGCGCGCTCCATATAAGTATCCATACTATACCGTTTTTCTTTTTCCCATATTTTCAGCTCTTCAGAGGCATGAACGCTTGCCGGCTCTTTTTCCAGATCCCGGTAGCTTTCGGGGATGCCGCTGAAAACATGGTAGAGTACAATTTGATTGCCGTGGAACATGGGCATCCGGCTTATATAGTCCACAGTCATCAAGGAACGCTGCGAACCATCCAATAATACGAGTATTTTTTTGGGCTTTGCCATTTTCATCCTCTCTGAGTCGGCCGTGCGGGCCAATTGGGCGTTAAGTGGATAAACGATTAATCTTATTTCGCCCTATGGACATTCAGAATGCAATTTTCCGTGCCAAATTTATTCCGGCATCTTTCCGTATTCCGGGTATCCAGTCGCCATTTCCCATCAACCTGAAACTTGTATTCATAGCGGCCCGGAGCAAGCATAGCCACTTTCTCCCACACTCCATCTGCATTTTTGCGCATGGGGTGTTTCTTCGGATCCCAGCCATTGAAATCACCCACCAGACAGGCATATTCTGCATCTTTTGCAGTCAATTGAAATTTAACCCGTTTTTTTCCTTTATTCCTGTTAGACATGATAAGCCCTCCTCTACCCCGGTTGCGGCAAAAATTCCCTTTTTCCCAATTCTTAAATGCATATGGCATGCCATATGGGCACAAGCCACCCCCAATATATGAAAAATATATTAATTTCAGTTAATTATATTTAGACCTCCCGAAAACCCCAACTCCTAAATTCAAAATTCTGTCAAACTTTCCGTCTGTTTATTTTACATCCCGCAAACATCCTTATCCAAAAACTCCCAGGGCAATGACGGTTCGACTTTACATTTTGTAAAAAAAATTGGCAGCAAACATGAAAACAGAGCCGCTGATTTTAAAAATTTATTAAATTATATCAATAAGTTATAAAGAAACATGAAATGGCATAAATGTTGCTTTATTTATAACTGAATAAAAAATCACATAAAACTAATCAGAAAGGGCGGTGACGAAGCTAAAAAAACAAATAAAAAATGGGGGGCCGGAAGGATGATCAGATGATGGACACAAAACAGAAATTCTCAAACTAAGTTTTAAAAGGAGAAAAATCATGACAAAAATATTCAAATCTCAAATAAGCAAAACACTATCAATTGGGGCGATAATCCTGTTTTTCGTTACAGCCTGTCTTTTGGATGGTGGCGTCAATCCATGCTACGCTGATGATGTGCTGCGCTATTCCTGCTCAAATCAGGTTTATGAAGCCTTTGAAAGCCAACGCCTGGATGAATTCACTGAAAAAACCGGAATAGCGGTCGATCTGGAAACATACTCCTCGCACATGGCCATTGTCCGGCTGATGAATGGTTACAGTGATATTGCCAGCTCGGTACAGCAGCTCTTGCCAAAGGAGCAGCAAAGCGGATTAATTGAAACCCCTTTTTGTAAGGATCCCCTGTCTGTAATAGCCCACCCGGGCGTCCGCGTTTCCAACCTGAGTGAAAAGCAGCTGCAGGGTATCTTCAGCGGCACCATTACCAACTGGAATCAGGTCGGCGGGGATGATGCAAAGATTACGGTGATTGTACCGGATGAAGAAACCGGTTTATACCGCAATTTCAAGCGCGAAGTGATGAAAGGCCAGGATTTTATCTATGATGTGAAAACTTTTGCTTCCACCAAAGTAGTTGAAGCCGCCCGGCACTTCCGTCATTCTATTACCTTTATTGCCCAGGGCGCCTCCCGCCGGGGCAAGGAAGGGCTTAAAACAATCGCGATTGAGGGGTATAAACCCGGCGATCCGGATTATCCGTATGCCCAGGTGTTTTCATTTATTACAAAAGGAAGACCGGATGGTGCGGCCAAGGCTTTTATTGACTTTGCCCTTTCACCGGAAGGCAAAGAAATCATCAAAAGCCGGGGTATGGTTCCCTTTCCGGAAGATAATAACTAAAGCGCATTCTGTATTAACGGGGCACTTTGTCGGCGTGTTGAAAACAATAGCACCCTATTTGAGCTGACGTCTTGGTCGGAAGAAAAGTGCCCCACATATATACCTAAATTGAGCGTTCCAATTTAAATTTAAAATTTGGAACGCTCAATTCAGGCGAAATAAAGGCGGCCTGTGGCCGCCTTTACATGTTCAGACGGTCTTTTCACCGGCGTCAATCTCCCTTAACCGCCGCAGGATATCCCGGCTGGAGGTCGTCTGGGAAATCTTGAGGATCTCGTTCATCCGTTTCTCCTCAATCTGATTTTTATTCATCACCTTCTGCTTATAGGCGTTCTTCAAAACCTCCAACAGCTGATCAAAATCACACGGCTTCTGCAGGTAAGAATACGCCCCGCCCTGGGTGCATTCAACCGCCGAGTCCACACTGCCGTGGCCGGTCAGGATGACGATTTCCATCCATTTATGCTCCTTCTTCAACGCCTTAAGCGTCTCCTCGCCATTCATGCCCGGCATTTTCAGATCCACCAGCGCCACATCAAAGGGCGTTTTGCGGGCCGCTTCAATCGCCTGTTCGCCCCGCTCAACGGCCACCACATTAAAATCCCGGGTTTCCAGGCGTTTTTTCATGGATTCGAGAAACTGGCGTTCATCATCCACAAACAACAGATGAATTTTTTTCTTATCCATTTTTACAACCTTTCTTAATTGATAGATTCAATTAAAGATTAATTCGCTTTTAAAGGGCCTTCTATTTGATCCTGACACATAATTTGGGTAAAAAAATCGTTGGGAGGCACTAATAAATATTGCCGCCCTTGCGCAGCAGGGAGCGCTGTTCGGCCTTTCGGATGCGTTCCTCCTGTTCCTCTTTTCGTTTCCGCGCCCCCTCCATTTTAGTGGTAATTTCTTCCACATCCGCCGGCTTCAGCAGGTAATCATAGGCGCCCAGTTTCATGCCTTCGACCGCGGTTTCAATCGTGCCGTGCCCGGTCAGCATGATCACCTCCACGATGGGGTAGTGTTTCGTGATTTCCTGAAGCGTTTCTATGCCGTCCATGCCGGGCATTTTGATATCCAGAACCACCACATCGATATTTGACTTCGCAAGCACCTCCAGGCACTCCTTACCGCTGTAGGCTCTGTGGACGCGCTCTCCGGCTTCCTCCAGCCGCAGGCCGAACATCTCCACAAAATCTTTTTCATCGTCTACGATCAGGACGTTGGTCGGAATTTTGATCATGATTCGGGCTCTCCCTTTATTCGATTTAAAATTTCATAGCATATATTTTCGTTGTCTGTGACTTCCCCTTCGACCGGCGGCTGGCAGCGGGGCAGCTCAATCAAGACCTTCGTTCCACGGCCCACCCGGCTGTCAATCCGCATTTTTCCGCCCAGGCGGCCAATGATGCCCCGGCTGACATATAAGCCCAGGCCCGTCCCCTGACCGGGCGGCTTGGTGGTAAAAAAAGGCTCGAAAATTTTATCCAGGTTCTCTTTGGGGATGCCGCTGCCGGTATCTGTCACTGTCAAAGCCACACCCTCCCCCTGGTCGTCGATCCCTATGGTAAGGCGGCCGCCGGCCGGAGTCGCATGGATGGCATTGGTCACCAGGTTGATCAGGACCTGCCGGATTTCATAGGGATTGCTCCAGATAACCCCCTCACCGCCGGCCTCGATACTTATTTCAATATTATTCTGCCGGGCCTCCTTGCCGAGAAATTCAACGGTTTCATCCGCCAGCGCCTTAAGGTCGGTCTCCATAAAGGATTTTTCCTGCTTGCGGACAAAGCCCAGCAGCTGATGCGTAATCCGTCGGGTGCGGTCCACCGCCGCCTCGATTTTATCCACGGCATTAGAAAGATCCTTTTGACGGGGGATGCCGGTCATTTCATCTTTGTTCAGAACCAGGCGCATATATCCGGCAGACTCCTTTATAATCGCCAGGGGATTGTCAATTTCATGGGCAATGCCCGTGGAAAGGGTGCCTAAAGACGCGAGGCGCTCGGTGGCAACCATCTGCTGCTCCATTTTTGCCCGAAACTCGGCTTCCCGTTTTTTTTCAATCTCGCGGCGGCGTTTTTCAGTCGCCTGATTGATCTTGCCGGCCAGATGCGTCAACTCTATGGGCTTGGTGAGATAGTCAAACGCCCCCTGCTTAATTCCCTCGACCCCATCCTCTGTTGAGGAATGCCCGGTCAGAAGAATCACCTCAATCCCTTGAAACCGCTCCTTTATCCTGGCCATGGTATCGATTCCGTTTAAGCCGGGCATCTTCACATCCAGCACCACCACGTCAATGGGGTTGGCTCCCAGGTAATCCAGGGCTTCTTCGCCGCTGCCGGCCTCATGAATTTCAAACCCCCGGCGATCCAGGCGTTTGGCAATGGGGCGCCTGAAATCCGCTTCATCATCAACAAGCAGCACTCGGATGCTATCCATTATTAATTATCCCTTTTCAATTGCTCATGGTCTCTTCTTTTATAAATCATACCAGTCCCAGAATATGCCACCACACCACCGCTATCAGCACAAGCACGCCAATCAGAACCGGCATGGCGACAAGACCGGCCTTGGTCAAATCAGCGGCTTTAAAATACCGATAACTGTATGCAATGGCATTGGGCGGACACCCGATAACCAGCAAATAGGCAAAGGAACACGCCATCCCCAGACACAGGGCCAGCACCCTCGGATCCACACCTTCCATCTGCGCCATGGGGATCACGATCGGCAGAATCAACGCGGCTGCAGCCACATTGGCCATGGCGTTGGTCACAATAGCCCCGAATATGCCGACACCGATAAACAGCACCAGCCACCCCTTTCCCTGGACCAGCGGGAAAAACAGATTGGCGAAGTATGCACCGGCGCCCGAATACCCCATTGCCAGCCCCAGCGAAATCCCGCCGCCGAAAATAAACAGGGCCGTTCCCCATTCCAGATTATCGTTTATATCCTCCCATTTGAGGCCTCCGGTCACGGCAAGCACAGCCACGCCCAGCATACCGGTGACCGAATAATGATACCCATGGATTTCTTTTGTCAACCAGGCCAGAAATGTCAGGCCGACGATGATCAGGGTCTGGATTTCAATTTTTGTCCAGGGCCCCATCTCCTCTTCTAATTCGGGCAGGCGGATATTCGGATCCGGCCGGAACACCAGGTAAACGAGAAATACGGCGATTGGCACCGTTATAATGGCTGCCGGCATGGCAAACATAATCCAGTCGAAAAAAGTGATTTCAATACCGGTAAATTCCTTTAAGAAAGCGGCTGACACCATGTTGCGGCCCCCGCCCACCAGGGTTCCCATGCCGCCGGCAGAACAGGCAAAAGGAAGAGAGAGCATCATGAACCGGGCGGTTTTCGTATGCGGCTCAATGCCGGCGGCCCGCATCATGGGCAGCATGGTCACCAGGCCCACGGCGCAGGCGGCGGCATCATGCATAAACCCGGATGCCCATCCGAGTCCGATGGCAATGATAAATGTAAAGCGGGTCACGCTGGTGCCCGCCTTTTTAATGATAAAAAAGCCCAGCCGCCGGGTAATGCCGGCCTTGTCCAGGGCTATGGCAAAAATCAGGCAGCACATGATAAAAATGACCACCGGATGCATGTACGGCGCCCAGGCCTCCTTGACGTCACTCACGCCCATGATGACAAGGAAGACCCCAATGCAGATAGCGGTAATTTCCAATGGAATCGGCTCCACCATAAACAAAAAGATCAATACCACGAGCATTGCCAGAAACCGCTTGGCCTTGGGGGACAGGCCGTCCACGTAATCAACGGATACATCCGCTAATCCGGCTGCTGCAATCTGCTCTTTCAGGTAAATACCATTTGCATCCGTCGTGTCCGGGTGCCTGCTTTTCAGCACATATCCGCCTCTTTTCGCGGGTTCGAGTTCAAAACTGTCGCTTACCTGCGCATATAACTTTTGCCCGGCATCTCCGGTGATTTTATATTGCGTCCCTTCCGGCCGGGGGATAAAAAAGACAATCATCCCGAGCAGTATTCCGATGCCCAGCTTAAACAGATTGGATTTAAAAAACATTGATTTCACTCCTTATTCCGAAGCCGCCACAGATTGGTAGGC
>DATGCF010000095.1:0-9583 GCA_035312245.1 Desulfosalsimonadaceae bacterium | reverse complement strand
CATAGGCTTCGTCAAAATGGATGCCGATAAATCCCAGTTCGCCTGCTTTCTTTAGGATCTCCTTAGGGAATGACTGGGTTTTGGCCTGCTCAATGATCATTTCCTTATCAAATTTGCCCCTGGCAAATTCCCATGCGGCTTTTTTTATTTCCTTCTGGGGCTTGGATAGCTTAAAATCCATGGAAAACGCCTCCTGCGGTTGTAAAAAGTGTTAATGCCGTGTACTTTTGTTGAACAAACACCCCCAGCAGTTCATACAAATAACTGTTTCCATCAAATGATGGATAAAACTATAAACCTTTAAAAAAAAAGTCAAGAATGAAATTGGGAAATGAATCCGGTGCAAAAAAGACGGTTTTCGGACACTATTCAGGGGCGGGCAGGGCCTTTTGCTCAAAACTGTTCATCAGCTCCCGCATCTGTTTTGAAATCTCCATATACCGATTGTTTAGATCCGCCCGGAAGTCAACATGGATTTTATTGATTTTATGCTGCATTTCCTTTAACAGTTTGACCCGCTTTTTCCAAAGCTTGGCGGCGTAGTCGATGTTGTCTATGGAATTGGTCATCAGCGATTTGGAATACCGGTTCACCAGCTGGACGAAATCGCGGTAATTTTCTTCCAGGATCGAGGCGATTTTTTCCTTTTTCAGGGTTTCCTGGGTGATGGTGTGAAAGTGGTGGCCGGTAATGCTCATGGATACCGCCTCGCCGAAAATTTCCCGGTGCTTGAAGAAGTTGCGGGTCAAAAATTTGATATACTCCCACCCATAGGGGGTAAACGGCTGGCGGCCAAGGGATTTTAAAAAAATTTTGACCTCTTCATACCGGATTTTGCGCTGAAAATAGCCGGTGTATTGCATATTGTCGAAAAATCGGTTGCATCGTTCAAAATACATCTTTAACCGGTAGTCATAGATGTTGGCCAGGATCTTTTTATAACCTTCCTTAATCCGCTCGCCGTCCATCACGGTTTTAAAATTGGTGGAGAGCACATGGGTATTGTTGCCGATGGAGGCGCCTATCATCCGGCCTTCGGACTTGAGCCGCTCATAGAGTCGGGTTCCGGGAAGTGCGGTCAGCAGGCCGATCATGGCTTTTGGGATCGCGTTCTGTTGGATAAAATGGATTTGCCGCTCAAAGATGTCGGGTTTGTCCTGATCAAATCCCACGATGAAGCCGGCCATGACCTCAATACCATGTTTTTGGATCCGCTTGACCGCCTGCCCCATGTCCGTTTTCAGGTTCTGCACCTTGCCGGTTTCTTTAAGCCCCTCCTCATCCGGGGTCTCAATACCGATAAAGACCTCGTTAAAACCGGCCTCGCGCATCCCGATCAAAAGATCTTCGTCTTCGGCCATATTGATACTGGCCTCGGTGAAGAAGTGAAACGGATGGCCGTGTTCCGCCTGCCATGCTTTCAGTGCCGGCAGCAGTTCTTCTTTCACCCGTTTTTTGTTGCCAATGAAATTGTCATCCACCAGAAACACCCCGCCGCGCCAGCCCTGGCGGTAAAGAGCATACATCTCCGCGATCATGGCATCCGCGGATTTAAGCCGCGGCTTGTTGCCGTAAACGGTCCAGATGTCGCAGAATTCGCAATGGAAGGGGCACCCTCTGGAATACTGGACCGCCATGGATCCGTAGGCATCCATTTTTAAAAGATCAAACCGGGGGGTGGGCGCTTTGCTGATATCCGGACGCGCAGGCAGCGGATACACATGTTTGGCGGTTCCGTTTTCCAGATCAGAGAGAAACGCATGAAGGGTGTCTTCCACTTCTCCCAGAACGAAATGGTCCACGCCTTGGATGTCTTCCTGGTTGGAATTCGCATAGGGTCCGCCTAAAACCACTTTGGTGTCCATCCGGTTGCAGCGGGCAATCACGGATTCAACCGAGTCCTGCTGGACAATCATGGCGGATATAAATACGGCATCCGCCCATTCAATCGCCTCGTCCGGTAAGGGTTCGATGTTCATATCCACCAGTTTCAGATCATAATCCGGAGGGAACAGGGCGGCTACGGTGAGAAGCCCCAGGGGCGGCATGGCGCTTTTTTTACGGATAAACTTCAGCGCATACTTAAAGCTCCAGTATGTGTTGTTCGGCACCTCCGGGTAAACCATGAGGATATTCTGATAATTGGGCATTGCGTGTTTCCCCCTTTGATTTAAACTATGCTTTATATCTTAATATAATAACCATTTGCAGAGCCTTTGTCATATAATGATTGGCTTCTTATCTTGAAAGATTTCCAAATTAAACAATCATTGCCGCATGCAATGAAAAGCTCCAGTAAACGATGCAATCGGTTTTTTTACTTAAGGTTGTTTTTACGTTAAGGTTAAATTTTCAATTTTTTCAAATAATTTTGGAATATAGACCCATCGGCCCCGTGTTTGTCAAATCAAAAAATTTGGCGATAAGGGGCTGATAGATGATTTTGGAGGTCTGAAACCGCTATCAGATCCCAATTGAAGAGAAATGAGGGTATATGACAGAACTTTATACCATCGGCCATTCGTCACATCCGTTTAACCGGTTTGTGACCTGCCTGAAGACCTATCAGGTGGATACCCTGATTGATGTCCGGTCCAATCCATACAGCCGGTTTCACCCCCAATATCGATACAAAAATTTGAAGGCCGGTTTGCCGGATGCGCATATCGACTATATCTTTCTCGGCAAAAAGCTGGGCGCCCGCTCAAACGAACCCGCGCATTACATCGACGGGCGGCTTAGCTACAGGCTTTTGGCCAAAAGCCCGGTTTTTCAGGAAGGCCTGAAGGAGCTGCTGCGAATGACCCGGGAGGCCCGGGTCTGCATCATGTGTGCGGAAAAGGATCCGCTGGGCTGCCACCGGATGCTGCTGGTCTGCCGGCATTTAAGACATCAGCCGCTTAACATCCGGCATATTTTGGCGGACGGGTCAGCCGAATCCCATCAGAAAACTGAAAAACGCCTGATCAATCTCGCCGGCCTTGATCAGCCGGATTTATTCCCGCCGCCCGGAGACCTTGTTGAGCGGGCGTATGATCTGCGGGCGGAGGCCGTGACCTTCGGCTCTTAAAAAGCGATTAACACCGCCGCGGCGTTTTTGCAGAAAGTAACGACAGACCGTCTATTCCGTCTTAATCTTGCTCTTACTCGTAATCTTACTCTTAATCTTGCTCTTACTCTGGTTCGCGGCAATGCCCTAAACAACGGACATCACTGCCAGTTAACTTGAAGAACGTCTTTACATCATAAAAGCGGGAGAGTTGCGTTTTCTGCTTAAGGCGGATACAGTAGAATATCGGTTGCAATTATTTTTTTGCGATTCGAAAAATTTTTTACACTGCGAAACAGTATGCGAAACTGTTTCTAAAGGACAAAAGAAATGAAAGTCGCAGCGGTTCAGATGTGTGCGGATCTCGGCAATGTAGGGGCCAACCTGGAAAAGGCGGGAAAGCTGGCTGAATCCGCTTTTCAGCAAGGGGCCGAGTGGGTGATTCTGCCCGAGTTTTTTACCTCTGCGGTCGGGTTTTCCAGCAAAATGGCCGAGGCGGCACTGCGTCTTCAGGGACCGGCCATGGACATGCTGAAGTCTCTCGCCAAAAATTACGCGGGCGTCATCGGCGGCTCTTATATCGCCTGGAAGGGCAGGGATTGCTATAATTTAGGTAATGATAAGGTTAATTAGCGATGCGGGTAATGACCTTTAATCTGAGATTTGAAAATGATCGGGACGGTGAAAACGCCTGGATTTATAGGCGGGAAATGGTGGTTGAGCTGATCAATCAATACAGGCCGGCCATTTTGGGTACTCAGGAGGGAAAGTGGCCCCAGCTGATGTATCTAAAAGAGCATTTAACCGACTATACGGCCAACCTGCCGGGGCGGGAGCCGGATGAAAAATCCCAGTGCCCCACGCTTTTTTTCCGAAAAGAGTGGTTTGCGATTGAATCCGGCCGGGACTTCTGGCTGTCTAAAACCCCGGAGGTCCATTTAAGCAAGGATTGGGACAGCGCCTTTCCGCGCATGATGAGCTATGCGGAAATTACCGGCATACAAACCGGGACCCGGCTGATGGCCGGGGTCACCCACCTGGACCATATCGGTGTGGAGGCCAGGTATCAGCAGGCCCGCATCATCTCCGAGTGGGTGGCGCAGCAGGAACTGCCGGTGGTGATGATGGGCGATTTCAACGAGGATCCGTCTTCCCGGGTGCATGGGGTGTTAACCGAACCCACGGTTCATTTGCGGGACACCTGGGCGGTGCTTGAAGGTCGGGAGGATGCCGGCAGCTACACCCATCACGGGTTCAACGGGATACCGCAGCATGCCCGGATGGACTGGATTCTCGTGTCCCCGCATTTTGAGGTGATTGATGCGCGGATCATCCGGGATGCGTTTAACGGCAGCTACCCTTCGGATCATTATCCATACATGGCGAATTTAAGGATGGCGGGGTTGGGGGAGTAGCCCAAGATCTTTTGTCTAAGATTGCCATTTCTTGCATTCCCAGGAACTTGCTCGTACTCAGTCCCGCGCGTGCGGGACGGTGCTCGTACTCGTAGTCGTACTCGAAGTTTAAAATGCCAGTGAGGGCAGAATGAGCCAGAGTAAGAGTAAGAGTAAGATTAAGATTAAGACGGGATTAAACAAACAATCCTAATGTCTTTCCATCCTTTAAATTCACATACCCCTCCTCGCAGATGCGGAAAAACGGGATGGCCGCGGTGGTGAGTGTCGCCAGGGTCAGTGCCGGGTCCCTGAGTGAGACCCCGAGGCCGGCAAGCGCCTCGTCTATCGCCGCTGCCTGCTGTTCAACGACTTTTGACGGCTGATCGGATATGACCCCGAAAATCGGAAGCGGCATCTCCGCCAGGATATTGCCCTGGCTGCATACCACGACGCCGCCGTTTAATTCCTGAATACGGTTAACTGCAAGCGCCATGTCCGCCTCATCCGCCCCTGCGACGATAAGGTCCGCCGAATCCCATGTGGCGCTGGTGGCAAAGGCCCCGGATCTCAAGCCCAGTCCCTTTAGCAGACCCACGAACATATCTCCCGGAGTATAGGCCCGGTCAATGGCGGCTATTTTCAGCAGATCGTTTTCAGGATTAATTTGAAGCCGGCCGTTTTCTGCGGGCAGGTCCATCCGGCGTTCCCGGGTGACCAAATCGGTTATCAGCTCAATGACGCGCACCGTATGGGTGTTTTCCCGTCGTACGGCGGCGATTTCAAAATCCTTTGCCTCAAGCCGCCCCGGCAGCCGAACGGTTTCGCGGCTTTTGGATGAAAATGCATGCGATTTCGCCCTGGCCAGGGATATGCCGTTTTGTGCGATGATTTCACCGTTAGACAGCACCAGCTCAGGCGCAATGTTCGTCATATCCGGAAGAATGGCCATGTCTGCATAGCGGCCTGGCGCAATTGCGCCCACCCGGTCGTCAATGCCGAAATGTTCGGCCACATTCAGCGTGGCCATTCGGATGGCGTCAACAGGCGCAAACCCGCAGTCAATCGCTTTTTGCACGATATGCTCCATATAGCCGTTTGCCGAGAGTTCAGCGGGGGAGAGGCCGTCTGATACCAGCACCAATCGTCGAAAGTCCACGCCGGATGCCTTGATTTCGGAAATGGCTTCCAGATCCCGGCGAACGCTGCCCTCCCGAACCATCACGTAAAATCCGAGCCGCAGCCGGTCGATGACTTCTGCCGGCTGAATGGGTTCATGGCAGGAGGAAATCCCGGCGGCGGCATACGCGTTTAGCTTGTTTTGGCTCGCCCCCGCACTGTGGCCCTCAAGGGTTTTGCGATGCTTGCGGGTCAGGTTGAAAGCGGGAAGATAGGCGTCCGGGGACTGAAGAATGCCCTGCCAATAGGATTCGCCAAGTCCGAGAATTTCCGTTCGTGATAATAACGAATCAAGGTCCGCCTTTTTGATTCCCCGCGAACGGCGGCTGATGGAGACCATGGCCGGCGCGGTGGCAAGTATTTTGATCGGCTGATCCGCCAGCGCATTCAAAAGGTCATTGACGCCGTCAATTCCGGCAACCGGGTAGGGCTCGAAAATTTCGGTGACAATCGTGGTGGTCCCGCCGGAAAGCGCATTTTTCAGGAATTCTTCCGGAGTGGTCATCCATAGAATATGGGTATGCCCATCAATCAAACCGGGAATCAATGGTTTGCCGTCGGCATCGATGACATGGGTGTTTGGTCCGATCATGTGGGTGCCGTCAGCGCCCGTATAAGCGATGCGTTTTCCCTTGATACCCACAGACCAGTTTTCAAGCAGTTCGCCGGTAAAAACATTGACTAATGTGGCATGCGTGATCACCTTATCCGCCGGTTCAGCGCCGGCTGCCACCTGCATGAGGGTTTTGGTGGTTTGAATGTCCATCTCAATTCTCGTAAAAATCGATTTATGCCGCCGCGTCGGCATTTTTTAAAACCTAAATTGAGCCGCTCAATCCAACTTCACCTGCTGCTTTCCGTCATGGACCATGGCGAACCAGGGGTATCGCGCCAGGCTTTTATAGATGCTTTGTTTATTGAGCCGCAAAAAGACGTAGGCCATTCTCTCGTGAACGGGAAGTTTGACCGCCCGCAGCATCCAGGCGGCCAGCCGATCAATGGGCTTTCGGCTGGTGAGCCGCAGGTTTTTTCTCAAAAGCTTCCGGTATTTATCAATATCAATTCGGCCACATACCGGATCATAGCTTTCCGCAAGCAGCCACCCGGACTGCCAGGCGGGCTCAATGCCGGCGGCCGTAATCGGATGCGCAAGCCCCAGCACGTCCCCGACACCGATGAATTCTGTATTTTGATTCTCAAAATTCAGCCGGTTTCTGTCCGGATGCAGGGCCACGGGGATTTTCCATATCACGGGCCGGCCTTTTTCCCTCAGGCCCGAATCGTTGTAAATATTGAAGGCGTTTCGGCGAAACTTTTCATATTCCTTATATAACCGGGGCTTGTCGAGCAAGCCGCCGGTGCCCATGTTAAAGCGGCCGTCATTTTCGATAAACAGCCAGCCATAGCCCCGGATACGGCTGTTAAATACCATTAGATGGCTGTCCGGAGGACGGTCGGAATCAATATTGCCCCGCGCTTTATAGATCAGGGCGTATTCCCGGTTATGCCATTCATCCCGGATGATTTTTCGGGTCAGGGCGCTGAATCCGGTGGCCAGAACCGTTTGCGGGGTAAAAAGATGCCGGTCATTTAAGCTGATTCGTTTAAAGACGATGTCAATATTCGGATGTTCTTTGAGGCGGGCGATCAGATCTTTTTGCAGCTGGTACCGGGAGATGGTCACAAAGATCGGGTCCAGTAGAATCGACGGTGCTTTTTGGAATCCGCATTGCATCGGCCGCATCAGTTTGTCCGCACCGGCGGATCGAATCCCCAAATGATCATCCAGATATTGGGAAAATTCCCTGCTGATGGCCCCGCCGCAGGGTTTATCCCAGATTTTAGCCTCGTAAACCGTCACTTGACAGCCCTTTTCAGCCAGGTAGCAGGCCGCGGACAATCCGGCAATATTGCCCCCAATAATGGTGATAGACGGAGCCATCAGCTCTCTTCTCCGCAGAAGTTCCCGCCGCCCCGGGGGGCAATGCTGATAATCATGGATCGCCAAGTCTCTTTCTGATTCAAATGATGGGGTGCATCATACTGCCAGAAAGTATGCCCTTTCAGCATGGCTTTGTAAAGAGTTTGCCTTTTTCAGTTCGGGAATCAGGCAGAGCGGCTATAGAATTGGTATTCTTTTTGCATATTACCTGGTAAAGTTTTAGGTGATATTTGCTAAATTCTTAAAATGGCATAGAAAGGAGAATTACTATGCAAAAAGGAGAGAATCTCGTCATTGTCGGCTGCGGCGGTGTCGGCGGCCCGGCTGCCATGCTCTCAAGAAAGCTGATGCCGGATGTCAATATTACGGTCATTCGGGAGGAAGACCGCTTTATTGTCAGGTGAGCGCTGCCGCATGTGGTGGCCGGTCTGGCCGCAGGCGAATCGATCGTAAATCCTGATAAGATGTTTGCTGACAACGGCATTGAGATGGTTTTGGATCGGGTGGATGATATTGACGCTAAGCAAAAAGAGGTAAAAACAGCGGGCGGGAAATCCATCCCCTATGATAAGCTTATTTTGTCCATGGGCTCCAAGCCCTTTATCCCCCCGATTCCGGGCGGCGATCTGGACGGCGTGGTGACCATGCGCTCGCTTTCGGATGCCGAGAATATCAGGGCATACCTGGATACCCACAACCCGGTGAAACTGGTATTTGTGGGCGCGGGCTTTATCAGCCTCGAGGTGGCGGCCCTTCTAAAGCAAGTTGAATCCAAGCAGTATGAAATTGAAGTCATTGAGTTGATGGATAATCCGCTGCCCCTAATGATTGATCCGGAGCTCGGCAAGACCATCCATACGCATCTGGAAAGCAATGGATTTAACATGCGAATGGGCCGGAAGGTTTCAAAAATTATCGGCGAGGACGGCCGGGTATCTGCGGTGGAGATTGATTCCGGCGAGCGGGTAGATGCGGATATGGTGTTCATGAATGTGGGGGCGCGGCCCAACCTGGAATTGGCCAAGAATATGGGCCTTGAAATGGGCCAGTACGGGATAAAGGTCAATGAATTTTTGGAGACCTCGAATCCGGATGTGTTGGCGGCAGGCGACTGTAGCGAGAATTACCACTTCATTACCCAAAAACCGGTGCCGATCCAGCTTCGCGGACCGGCGGTGATCCAGGGCAGGCTTATGGCCAAGCGGCTGGCTGGATATGATATCCCGTTTCCCGGGCTTCTTGGTAGCAGTGCGGTTAAACTGTTTAACAAGTATATCGCCGCCACGGGGTTTAACGAAACCCAGGCCCGAAACGAGGGGTTTGATCCGGTGTGCGCCACCGTACAATCCGGCAGCAAGCATGCCATGATTCCCGGCATGCAGCCTTGGATGCTGAAACTGGTATTTGACCGGGATTCCCAGAAGCTCATCGGCGGGCAGATCATTAGTGACAGTGATGCCCCGGTCAAGGAGATCGATACGGTCAATGCGTTGATCGTGGGCAAGCAAACCATATCGGATCTCGTAACGCTGATGTGCGCCGGCAACCCCGACTGCTCCTCTGAGCCCTCCAAGGAGCCCATTACCATTGCGGCAGAGCAGGCGCTGCAGCAGGTCCGGCCGGCGAGTTCAGTGTGAGGCGTTTAAAACGGGTTAATGGTAACGTTACATGAATGTTGCTAAACCGTTACCTATGGAGAGCCCAACCGGTTGAACGGGGCAAATGAAAAAAAGCGGGTTATGCCGGCATAACCCGCTTTTTCATAAGCTCAATTTTAACCAAGGAACTAAATAATATGTATTATTATACCAGACCTTTCCGTCACTGTCATTCCGAGGAACGATAGTGACGGGGAATCTTGTTTGTAAGATTTCTCGCTGCCGCTCGAAATGACCAATCGATTGCGAGTACGAGCACGAGTACGAGTACGAACAAAAAGTTACTTTCTGCAAAAAATGCCGTGATGGGGGCATAAATAGCTTTTTACGAAACCAAAAAGAGTGGGATTAAGAGCAGGAT
>DATGCF010000094.1:0-2812 GCA_035312245.1 Desulfosalsimonadaceae bacterium | reverse complement strand
CGCCTATACCCATCAGTGGCCGGTGGCCGAAGGTCTGGCCGCCACGGGCAAATATGATCTGGTCTGCTTCGGCCACTCCCACACGTTTTTCAAAGATCGAGCCGGCGACACCCTGATTCTCAATCCCGGCGAAATCATGGGAAAAGACGGCGATCCGGGCTTCTGCATAGTGGATACGGAAACCCGGGATGTCCGTCGGATCCCAATTTAGGCGGAAAGCCCGTATCCCGCATTCTGCCAGGCGGTAAGCCCGCCCGCGAGGCTGTGCACATGGGTGAAGCCATCCTGCTTAAGCCGGCTTGCCACGATATTGGCCCGATAACCGGTGCCGCAGACCGTGATCACCTCCTCGGTTCTGGGAAGATCCAGGCTTTTGGCCAGAATGTCGGTCATGGGCACATGGGTGGAGCCCTCGATATAAGCCTGCGGGCGTTCTTCCGGGGTGCGGACGTCCACGATACGGCCGTACTCCCGGCGGTCGAGCTGCGCCTTTAAATCCTGGGCGGAAATGGGGGAGAGGCTGTCAATCGGCATGCCGTGGGCGATCCAGGCGGACATCCCGCCGGAGAGCCATCCGAAGACGTTGTCATAGCCGATCCGATGGAGTTCAGTGGTCATCTGATCATATTTTTCCCGGTCATCCACTACGAGAAGCAGATTCTCCGTGGGATCGATCACCATGCCGATCCAGTTGGCCATCTGCTTCTCAAACCCTATGTTAATGGCCCCGGGAATATGAAAACCGCCGAATGAAGCCGTATCCCGGGTATCGATAATAGTGGCCCCCTGCTTACGAATTTTGTCGAACTGATCCGGGTTCAGGGTCTGCTCCAGCGGGCAGCGCTCCAGAAGCGGCACGCCCTGGGTATTGGTATTGATGATGTGGGTAAAACTCTTCGGCCGCACCGGAAAGGCGCCGGCAATCTCATCGTGGAATGCGTCGAACCCCGAAAATTTCAGCACCGGCTGGGTCCGGCGCTCATAGCCCAGGGTGCTGCTCGACTTGGCGCTAAGCCCCTTGCCGCAAAGCGAGCCCTGGCCGTGGGCCGGATAGACCTCCAGGTGATCGGGCAGACGCTTAAGCTTTTCATAAAGCGAATTATAGAGATTTCTGACCTGGTCCTCCAGGATTTCCTCGCCGGCCAGATCCGGCCGCCCGATGGAGCCCACGAACAAAAGATCGCCGGTTAAAATCATCCAGGGTTCATCTGCGCGGGCCTTATCTGTGACCAGGATGGATATGGAATTCGGCGTGTGTCCGGGCGTATCCAGGATCTCCAGCTTTACCATGCCGAATTCAATCACATCGCCCTCCTTCAACTTTTTGTGATCAAATGCCACGGGCGCATGCGCGCTGTAATAAATATCCGCCCCGGTGCGGGATTTTAACTCCTGGTTGCCGCTCACGTGGTCAGCGTGCACGTGGGTTTCGATGATGCGGGTAATCTTCATCCCCTCGTCCCGGGATATATCCATATAATCCTGCACATCGCGCTTCGGATCCACAACCACCGCCTGCCGGGCCCCGGGACAGCCGATGACATAGGAATTGCATCCGAGACCGGGGACGGTAATCTGTTTGAAATACATGCGCTACCTCCTTAAATTAATCTATTATTCTATGGCCCAAATTGCCGCTTGACTTATAAATTATCATTTATGAGCATTATCTCAAATTAAATTTTAATCCGATGAAACGGAGGCATTATGACTGCAGGCGACCAGCATCCGGCCGGCTTTACCATTTACCCGGTGGGCGTGATTAAAAACGACATCAAAGAACCGTCTCTTGGCGCCACCGAAAACGGCATCGAACTTAAAGAGCATATGAAAAAGGTGCGTCAGCAGCACCAGTGGATCAAAACCCTGGTCTCCGAGCTTGAAATTTTCCCGGATTATGACGGGATTCTGGATGGCATTGAGGACTTTTCCCACATCCTGGTGCTCTACTGGCCCCACCTGATTCCCGAAGAACGAAGAAGCCTCAAAAAACTCCATCCCATGGGCAGAAAGGAAAATCCGGAAAAAGGGGTGTTCTCCACCTGCAGCCCGGCCCGGCCCAACCCGGTGCTGGTCTCAACAGTGCGGCTGCTGGCCCGGGACGGCTTCACCCTCCGCGTTGAAGGCCTGGAGGCCGTGGACGGCAGCCCCATCATCGATATCAAGCCGTTTGTAAAAATGTCGCACGGCGCGGAGAACCCCGTGGTGCCGGAATGGATGCAAAAAATCCACCAGGCGCTCGAATCCGGGGATTCGGAATAGCTGCCATTGCGCCCAAAAACCGGTTGACAGAACCCGGACAACCTAATTGTATTTCTTGACAAAATGCGTGTCTATGCCCTATTTTAAATTATATCAATTGATATGGTTTAAAATGGAGAATATTATGTCATTAAAGAAAGTTACAGCAATTATGGCAAGAAAAAAATTCGGCACCATCATGAACGCCGTCTCATTCGGAAATGATCAATATATTGTGGAGCGCAAAGGCACGCCCATGGTAGCCATTATCCCCGCTAAAAAGCTTATGCAAATGGACAGGACCAGACAGCGCTTCTTTCGCAATATGGCCAGGATCAGTGATTCTTTTGCCAATGAATACCCTGAAAAATTAGATGATATGCTTGAAGAAGCCACACGGGCGGCCAAACGTGCTGAAGCGGATAAACCGGATAAAGGGTAAGATGTGCTGAAAATCCTTCTTGATGCCAATCTTTTTGCCAGCGCATTAATCAAACCCCAATCAAATCCCGGTAAAATTCTCCATTTGGTCCAGGATAACCGGATCGAATTGATTCTATCTCCTTCTATT
>DATGCF010000093.1:0-7960 GCA_035312245.1 Desulfosalsimonadaceae bacterium | reverse complement strand
ACAAAAGCCCCGGTATTGGCCCTTTCCACCATGATGTCAACAACCCTGGAAAATATGCGCACGTTAATTGCTGAGGCCCGCCGGCTGCGGCCGGATGTTTCGATTTTGGTGGGCGCCGGGCTTGTTCGATGCCTATGTGCTGGATTGCATGGGCGCGGAACTCGCCGAACGCCTGGGCGATAAGCTCGAGCGCGAGATTTCCGGGCAGTTTTTAAACAAGGGTTTGGCCTGTTCCCGCCGGTTTAGTCCGGGATACTGCGACTGGCGGCTGGATATCGGCCAGGCATCGGTATTTGAATTTTTAAAACCTGAATCTATTGACATCACCCGCTTTCCAACAGGCGGCATGATCCCGGAAAAATCGATCACCGCCGTGCTGATCGCGGCAAAAACGCTTTACTATAAAACACCCTGTCCCCTTTGCGGACAAACCGATTGTCCGTACCGGCGAGAAGACAGTTAAACGACGGTAATGAGTTAGTAAAACAGATTTACCTATTGATAAACACTGTTTTTATATATATACAGAATTAATCGTAATCCTAAAATTAATATAAAAATTAAATTTTCAAAAATTTAAAACGCTCAATTCAGGTATTGCTTGTGTGTTCGTCCATGCCGGGCGCCCGGTCAGCGTGCGGCATGGCTTAACGCATTGGTTCGGTAAAATTTAACACATTTAAAAAAGGAGCCCTGCCAAATGAAAAGAAGATGGGAAACGATTTTATGGATGGCGGTCATTTTAGTTTTATTCATTGTTCCGGCGTATGCGGCCGATGAAACCGGCTCCGCCGGGGTGGAAGGGCCGTCTCAGGCGATGGAGGAAGCGGCTTCCGGCCAGGCGGCCATGATGGAAAAGGCGAATGCGCTGCTCGCCACCAAGGAGTTGGACAAACTGACGCAGGCCATTTCCATTTATAAAGAGATCCTGAAAAATGATCCGGATAATTTTGAAGCCACCTGGCGGTGCGCCAAGGCTTATCGGGAATACGGCTACAAAGCCAAGCAGAAGAAAATCGACGGATGGGAGGATATCTGCGCCGAATATGGCAAAACCGGTATGAAATATGCCCAAAAGGCGTCGGAATTGAAACCAGACGAACCCCAAGGGTATTTTTTTTACGGCCTGAACGTGGGGGTCTATTCCGACGGGGTGGGCATATTCACCGCACTCAGGGAGGGGCTTAAAGATAAGACCCAGAAAAACCTAGAAAAAGCCTATGAGATTGATAAAACGTTTGACAGAGGCGGCCCCATGCTCTCCCTGGGCCGGTTTTGGCAAAAGGTGCCATGGCCCTATCACGATGAGGACAAAGCCATGGAATATTATCGGGAACTGCAGAACTCCGAATATTTCGGCAAGCACGTGGAAAGCTATATCTATCTGGCGGAACTGTTGATGGACAAATGGGGCAAAGAGCCCAAACAAGAGGCCCGGTCGCTGCTCAATAAAGCGATTGAAAGCACGGATAATTCCTACTGGAAGGAGCAGGCCCGGGAAATGCTTGACGAGCTGTAATCCGGCGCTATCATTTTCCTAAAAAGTTGTTTATGCGGCCGCCACGGTGTTTTTGCAGAAAATAACTCAAAAAGACTCTGAAAATCCGTCCATACTGTCATTTCGAGCGATAGCGAGAAATCTTTACAATAAGATTCCTCGTCACTATCGTTCCTCGGAATGACAGTTGCGGAAGCCTATGGAATAATAACACATATTATTTATACGAAGCCGTCAAATTTAGGTTAGAGAAAATTCATGCATCGGCTTGACAGGTTTTTGCGGCGGGGGTATATTTTATAATAGTGCTGCGATGAACGCAGCTTGTCTAAAGAGGACGGTGCCAGGTGTTTGGGCACCGGATTGAGGTCTCATCAATACTTTCACGAAGAAAGGAGAAAATCATGAAGATTAAAAAGGTCAGAAAAGCTCCCACCGGTCTTTGCAAGTGCAAACGATCCTGCTAATTACCAGATTTTAATTGAAAAATAGCCTGTGCAGGCGTTGTCTGCACAGGCTATTTTTATGATACCCCCTATGACCAAAATTGATTTTATGAGCTATATCTGCCGGCCGTACTGCATTTTTTTCAGGGAAGGGGAAAAAGAGGAAATGGCCTGCTACGGCGCCCAGGTGGTGGAAGCCCTGGTCGATCGGGGAATGGTGAATCCCGAACAGATCGGATTCGCCAAGGACCCGGCGCTTTGGCACCGACACCGGCCCCTGATTGAACCCTATGTGTGTTTTCAATGCCCTTTTAGGGCCGAAGATTGCGATTTTCAATCCGATGCCCCCGAAGACGACCTGGAACCCTGCGGCGGCTACATCGTGCTGACGCTGCTGGTTGAAAACCAGTTAATTGATGAAAAGTCCCTGAAAGCGGTGACATGAACTGGCGGCCGTCCTACCTGCGCCTGGCGTCTGAGGCGGCGTTGAAGCGACTGGAAATCCCATATATTTATCATACCGGAAGGGATGAGCTCTATGAGATCGATGACCGGGCGGTTGATTTTTTAACCCAGTGCGACGGCCGGACAAAAGGCGAAGCCCTCACCGATGATGCGGAATTCGTCGAATACTGCATTGAAGAGGGGATTCTGGAGCCGCTTTCCGCACCTGCGCCGACTGATATCGCCATTGAAGAAAGCCCCTATCCGTCGCTTCGGTATCTGGAACTCCACCTCACCCATCGCTGCAATCTTAGATGTCGGCACTGTTATTTGGGCAAATCCCGGCCGGCTGAGCTGCCTCTTGCGGATGCCGTAACGATTACCCGTCAGTTTTCCGAAATGGGCGGGCTGCGGCTCCTGATATCCGGCGGTGAGCCCATGGTTTATGACGCGCTTCCGTCCTATCTAAAAGAAATCCGGGGGCTTAAAATACGCCGGATTCTGTTTACCAACGGCACCCGGATAAATACGGAAAATATTGAGCAGCTGGATGTGGATGAAATCCAGTTTAGCCTGGATGGCTGGCAAGAGGGACATGACTGGCTGCGCGGCCCGGGTGTATTCGAAAAAACCGTTAACAGCGTAAATATTGCCCGAAAGGCCGGCATCCCGGTTTCTTTTTCCACCATGATCCACAAAGGGAACCTGACAGAGTTCGACCGGATGCGTGAATTCATGGAGGAAGTCGAAGCGCTGGAATGGGGGATTGATATATTAACGGTGGCCGGATCCCTTGAGGAAGCCCATCATGGAGATGTCACGGTGCCCTATGAACAGGCTGCGCCGCTAATGGCCTATGCTTACGGCGGCGGCTATCACGGCGCATCTGACGGCTATGCCTGCGGCCGGCATCTGATGGCGGTCATGCCGGACGGGAAAGCGGTCAAATGCGGGTTCTACAGGGATCAGTCGTTGGGTGATGCCCGGCGAAGCCTTAAAGATTGCTGGCTGACCATGGCGCATATTCGTCTCGACGAGCTGGAATGCCGGGATTGCCCGGTGCTTGAAGAATGCCGGGGCGGCTGCCGGTTCCGCGCCCCGCATCCCCTGGCTCCGGACCCCGCCATGTGCCGGCTTTACGGTATAGACAGGTAAGAAGCCCTTTATGCCGCCGGACCTGCATTTTTGCAGAAAATAACCTTTGATTCGTACTCGTGCGCGTACTCGTACTCGGCCTTTAAATTTCTCGAGTACGAGTACGATTACGAGTACGAGAACCGTCCCGCTAGTGCGGGACTGAGTACGATCAGTGTCTCAGAAGAATAATTATAATAACAGAATCTTCATGAATTCCGACAATCAAACAGCCAGCCGCTCAAAACCCGCTTATCTACAGTTTTACCCCACCCTGCGATGCAACTTTGACTGTGAGTTCTGTTTTAACCGGCAGCTGACCGGCTGTGAAGACGTGTCGGTAGAAAATTTTCAGAAAATGGTTTCCACCTGCCGGGAAAACGGTATCCGGCACATTGATATGCTGGGCGGCGAGCCCACCCTGCATCCCGGTTTGTTTGAGATGCTGGATATCCTTGTCAATGCAGGCCTGATGACCACCATCAGCACCAATGGCAGCCGGGTGGAGACGCTTTCGCAGATTTCAGAACGGTATCCCCGGAAATCCGTCCGGCTGGGCATATCCATGAATTCTGAGACCATCCCCGATTCCCTGCATCAGTATATTCTTTCCCACCGGCCGATATTAAAGACGATTTTTTCAAAACACGACTTGATCCCGGAATCATTTAAACCCTATATTGGTCTGGAAGGCATTGAATTTTACCTTCTTTACCGGGATGTTTTAAGTTCGGCGGATTTGGCATACAGCCTTTCTTTTGAGGCGTTTTACAGCCGTCTGGCAGATATCAAAAACACATACGCCGGCGTGGACGGGGTTTTCTGCTCCGGATTCCTGCCGGATGTGGCTGATTTTTCGATGCTTGAGAGCGCGCGGTGCCCGGCGGGCACCACCAAGCTGTCCGTGATGCCGGACGGGCGGGTTTTTCCGTGTTACCTGCTTTTCCGGTATAATGAATTTGAACTCGGCAATATTTTTGATGATGATTTCAAAGCCATCTGGCGCCATCCGGCACTGCATCCATTCAGGCAGTTTGACGGCAACAAATGCCCGCAAACCCAATGCCGGCTGCATCAGAGATGCCACGGCGGATGTCCGGCCATCAGCTACATGTTTTATCGGGATCTCCAAGCGCCGGATCCCAGATGCGTCTATCCGGTGCATCAATGAACTTTGAACCGTGAACTTTGAACTGTGAACCGTGAACCTCAATCTACGTATAAGCATAACAACCTGATTTCATTAATCTAATGCCTAATACCTAATACCCAAAACCTAAAACTTATGAAGTTACTTTAGAAGCCTTTATCCTTAAACTGCATAAATATTTAAGGGAGCCATAATGAAGCCAATCGATTTAAGGAGTCCGGCACTTTCCGCAGAAGACGGAGAGTATATCTTTGGTAAGGAACATACCGAGAGCCATGCCTGCTACATGATTTACGGGGTTTTAAAGCCCGGTGAAAAGGACCGCCTGGTCAAGCCGGGGGTCGGCCACGAGGAAATGGTGCTGGCCGCAAACGGTGAATTGGAGGTGATAGGCGCGTTTTCCGGGCGTCTGGCCGCCGGATGTGCGTTCCATATTCAGGGGGAAGATACCGCCTACCTAAGCAACCCGGGATCCGAAGAAGCGGTCTATGTCGTGGCGGGTGGTCACTCTGAAGACGGGCATCATCACTGATGGATATGATCTGCGAAAGGAAGCAGATGACTAAAAAAACAAAAATCGGCCTGGTAATTCTTATTGTTTTGGTAATTGCCGGTTATTTTAGTTTAAAAGCCTATGCCGCGCATGTGGCTGAAAAAAACATCGATCAGGCCGTGAGCCGGGTCAGCGGGTTCGTGGATCTGGATTATCAAAAGGTCAATGTAGACCTGTTCGGCTTGAATACCCATATCCGCAATGTCCGGGTGGCAGGCATGAACCGAGAGCAGACCGTGGAAATCGATGATATCGTGATATACCGGCTGTATCGGCAGGACCGTATGCCGGCCTCCCTTCATGTCCGGTTTAAGGGGATCAATTTGGCACTCGATCGGCTGGGCCAAAATGCCGCCGCCTTGCAACAGATGGGCTACTCCCATATAAAGGCGGATACGGAAATCGATTATACCTATGACCCGGAAGAAAGACGCCTGGATATCCATTCATTCCAGACCGGCGCCGCTGATCTCGGTCACATCAAAGTGACCGGGCGGGTGGATAATCTGAATTTGAGCCCGGCCAATCTGCCGATTCTTTTGTTTACGTTTCCCAACATCTTACTTGATCAGGCCACGGTGACCTACCAGGATGATTCGTTTGTCAAACGCCTGCTGGAGATGGCCGCACAGGAAAAAGGGCAGCCTTATGAGGCGTTTATGAGAGATTTGAATGAAAAACTGGAAAAAGAGATCGCCGGCCAATCCGACCCGTTTTTAAAACAGGTGATGACTGCGGTGAAAAGGTTTTTGAATAACCCTGCGGCCATCACTATCGCCATATCCCCGGATAAGCCGGTATCCATCGGTCGACTCCAAAAGACAAGGGATCCGGATGAATTGATCAAGCTGCTGAATGTAGAAGCGTATGTGGACTGAGCCCTCATCTTAAATACCAACGGCTCCGGGCTTTTAGGCAGCCCGGGCCAAACGGAGGGATTTGATGGATCTGGACAATCTTTTCCGCCTGGTTAACAATTTCTATTACACGCATACCTATGCGGCTATCGGCATTATCGCAGCGATAGTGATTGTCGCCTTGCTGAAGCCGAAACAAACAGCGAAAGCGTTGTTGATTCTTGTGGGCGTTGTCGTGGTGGGCTATATTCTGTATCTTATTGGCGGAGCACTATGGTCCGGGCTCTCGGATAAGAACCAGATGCTTCATAAATACTGACGGCTTCGCAAAAAGTCCAATATCTTTGTTGCGCTGCATCCCTCGGAATTTCACGTACGATTAAGTACCCTGCATTCCTCGGGATTTGCGCGCCGCGATCTTGAACATTTTGCTTTGCCATCTCAAAATTGATTTTTTACGAGGCTGTCACGGTTCACGGTTTACAACAAATAAAAACAGGAACTGTAAACTGTAAACTGAAAACCGTGAACGGTTAAAACCTTTTCAATGGCCGATCTATGCCTCAGTCATTCTATCTGTCAGACAAGAAACTCATTGAAATCGCCCATCAGATGGAGGAAAGGACGCGCGACGGGTTAAAGAAAGATGGCGGCGAGATCCTTTGCATCCCCACGTTCGTACCTATTCGATCCATCCCCCGATCCGGCCGCCTGATAGTGCTGGATCTCGGCGGCACGCATATTCGCTGCGCGCAGGTCGAACTGGATGCCGGCCGGCTTAAATTTGAAAAGGGGCCGGTTAAAGAGCGGCTAACAGGTCGGCAACAGCGCCAGCTGGATCAGGCGGATTTTCTTGGCCGACTGGCCGGTATCATTCAATCCCTGGGGCCGGATCCGAATCTGCCCTTGGGGTATTGTTTTTCCTACCCGGCCGAGCCGACAAGGGACGGGGATGCGGTGCTCCTTAGATGGACCAAGGAATTGTTCGTTTCGCAAACAGTCGGACACAAAGTGGGGGAAATGCTCTGCCGCCATCTGGCCACGGAGCATTTCGCCTGGCGGTGTACGACAGTAAAAGTCATCAATGACACGGTGGCCGCCATGCTTGCTGGAATGGGGGCCGCCCGCGCGGATGCCTATATCGGACTCATCGTGGGGACCGGCACCAACATGGCGATATCCCTGCCCCCCCACCGGATGCCTAAGCTTAGCAAAGACCGGGAGGAAGCCTTTGAACTCCCGGTCAATCTGGAATCCGGGAATTTCCGGCCGCCCTTTTTGACCGAATGGGATGAAAAGCTGGATCAGGCATCCCATAATCCCGGCCAGCAGCGATTTGAAAAAGCGGTTTCCGGCCAGTATCTGGCCAACCTCTTTAAGCTGCGGCTGCCGGAGAGCCGGATCGATGCCCGGCAGGGCGCGGCAGCCGTATTTGAAAAAGCCTACGGGGAATCCGCTGAAACGGATATGGAAAAACGGATGGCAAAAGCGATTATCGACCGATCCACCCGGCTGGTGGCGGCGTCTCTGGCCGGCATCATGTCTTTTTTGGCAGCCGAACGGGCGCAGCCGGTGGAAAAAGTCGTGATTACCGCCGAAGGCGGTGTTTTTTGGGCCCATCCGGCATATCGAGAAACAACCGAATATGCTTTGCGGCATTTATTAAATGCCATGGGACTGTCCGGGATTGATTTTGAATTTCTGGCTCTCGATCATGCCAATCTTTTGGGCAGCGCTATTGCCGGGCTCTCAGAATGAAATGGAGGAGGCGATGAAACCGCTTAAAACAAAAATATTTACCTATTTTACCCTAAATATTAATCCGCCCAATGAGATTCAAATCAACGAATGGCTGGCTGATCATCCGGATATAGAAAT
>DATGCF010000092.1:0-31088 GCA_035312245.1 Desulfosalsimonadaceae bacterium | reverse complement strand
TCATGCCGTCTAATACAATATCCATCAAAATGAGATCAATCGGCGGGTTGCTGGGGGGATCCGGATTTTCGATGCCGATGATTTCAAATCCGCGCTCGGCGGATTCTGCTGTTATGACGTCGTGGTAGCTGCCGGACTTCAGGAAGGACTGGATGATCTGTCTGGCTTCGCGCCGGTCGTCAATAACAAGTATGGCCATTTAAAACGCTCCGCATGACTGGGATGCAGCAGGATACAAGGCTATCGGGTCATTCAAACGATCAATATGCCACCAAGTCTGTATTTTTTTGCGAAAAATACGCAATTTTGATTATTAAGAAAGGTCGTGGTTTTGTCAATGCCAAAAATTACTGGACGATTATTCCGGTTTAAGCCACAGCACCGCGTAAGGCGCGAAAGATAGGCGAAGAATATCGCTGCGAACCGGATAACCGGCGTCCGACAGAAGATCCGTGAATCGGTCCGCCCGGCCGCCGTCCGGCAGGTTGCCTGCGGATAGGTCGAGATCAAATTCAAAATCCGTTTCTGTGACGTTTATCAGGCAGATCAGGGTGCCGGTTTTTTCGCCGGTGCTTCGAACCACAGCAAACAGCCTGTGGGACAGGTTAAGCACCTGCTGGCCGGAATTGGGGTGAAAGGCCGGATGCTGACGGCGTTTGATAATCAGGTCGGAAAAAGCCTGGAAAATTTTTGCTGTCAGGGAGCCCTGATCCTGCAGCGTTTCATAAAGCCGGGTGGCATCCAATGTCTGTCGGTTGATGCTTCTGGCGATCCCGTCTGATTCGACCGCTTCAATGGCGTTCTGACTGCCCAGCAGTCCGTGCAGATAAATGCCCGGCACGCCGGCAAGGATGAGGGGAATGGCCCGGGTGGCGAGATAACGCTTGATTTTTAGCCATTCCGGCTCATTGCGGGCGTTATCGTTTAGTGCGCTGTAGCAGGTGATATTTAATTCATAGGGACTGGTGGTGCCGTCGCCGTTGTCCTTGTAGGATATCAACCCGCCCCGGTCCGTCACGGTTCGGCACATCATGGCAATGTCATCATCATTTAAGATTTCCCGGGCGCCCCGCAGGCCGATACCGTCGTGGGAGTCCATGAAATTAAAGAAAGTGGCGGTATCGGAGATTTTTTCAATCTGTCGGGCCCATCCGGTCAGTTTTTCCGCGGACCCCGCCAGAAAAGTATACAGTAGAAGCGGCGGCAGTGCGAAATTGTAAACCATCTGGGCCTCATCCCGTCCGTCTCCGAAATAAGAAATATTTTCTGAATGGGGGACGTTTGTTTCGGTAATGATTGCCACATGCGGCGCCACGGCGTCCAGAATATCGCGGAAGAGCTTGACCACCAGATGGTTTTCATCCAGATGCACGCACGATGTGCCCAGTTCTTTCCAAAGGTAGGTCACCGCATCCAGCCGGACAATATCCGCCCCGTGACGGACATAAAAAAGCAGTATGTCGATCATTCGGCAGAGCACCGGCCAGTGTTTGTAGTTTAAATCGATCTGGTCCCGGCTGAAGGTGGTCCAGACCGCTTTTTTCCCGTCTAGTGCGGCAAATGCGGACAGCAGCTCAGAGGTGCGGGGCCGGACGATTTTTTTCAGCTGATCCGGGGTAATGGCATCCTCGTCCGGGAAAGTGATGAAAAAGTCCATGAAATCCGGATGGGCGTTTAAAAATTCCAGAAACCAGTAATGCTCAGAAGAGACGTGGTTTAAGACCAGATCCCCCATCAGGTTAAAGCGGGACTTTATCCGGGTGATATGCGACCAGTCCCCGAGCCGGGGCTCCACCTGCTTAAAGTCCTTGATGGCAAAGCCGCGGTCCGAGGAATAGGGAAAAAAGGGAAGGATATGGAGGGTATTAAAGGTTTCCGTCAAAAATGTCTCGGCAAAGCGGAACAGTTCCATAAGCGGCGCGTTATCCGTCCCCTGGATCATGTCCCCATAGGTGATCAGGATCACATCCTGCTCGGAGAACCGCTTTTCCGGCTGGTAATTTTTTTCAGCAGCGATTAACTCCGGGCGCTTATGGGCATAATAGACCTTCATCAGCCGCTCGACTTCCGCATAGGCGGCTTGGCCGAAGGATTCGCCGTAAATCCGGGTTAATCGGTCAAGCATCCGGGACCGGGCCGCTTCCGGCACTGAAAGCACCGGCCGGGTATAATCCGGAAAAGGCAGGTGCCCGGCCGGTGACTTCGCATCATATGCTGGATCAACATTCATCTCAATTACCCCTTAGCCCTTCCCCCCTAACCCTGCACCCTACACCCTACACCTTTCTAATCTTCCGCCTGGTGCGGCCGGCGCAGCAGATCCGTCACCCGTTTGACCGGATTAAAGGTGATCAGCGGGACCTCGACAAAGACCGTGTTCCAGCAGGCCATGGCCCCGTTCCAGAGCCCCGGGTGCTCAAGGGCTTTTAGGTCTCTTCCCTCTTCGGATTTATAGGCGATGAAGACAGCCTCCGTATCCACATATCGGGACAGATCAAAGGGGTTGCCGTTTATATCCCGGGTGCTGCAGACCAGATCCACCGGATTGAAATGGGTCAGCCCCTGTTGGACTGCCTGCTGCGCCTCATTTTTCGGGTCAATCTGGCTGGTTTCCACAATCTGGATGGAAAGGTGACCGTCTTTGTCTTTGACCCAGAACGGCCCGCCGCCCGGTTCGCCGGAATTGGGAACCATGCCGCAGACCCGTAAGGGCCGGTTCAGCCGGTCGTTCAGATAGCGGCGTTTTTTTTCTGCATCCCCGTCATAAAAGGATTGGGGCGGAGTGACCGAGAGTTCGGATTCGATAAAACTTGTGACTTCATCAATCAATCCATCATCCGCTGGCCCTTGATCCAGTGCCTTAATATACTGAAAAATCTGTTCCTGAATGATCAGCAGATAGCCGCAAAGGATTTGCTTCCATTCGATGGTTTCCGTTTTGAACCGGTCGTGCACCACGTTATCGATATTTTTGATAAATACGAGATCCCCGGCCAGGTAGTTCAGGTTTTGAATCAGCGCGCCGTGGCCCCCGGGCCGGAAAAGGAGCGAACCGTCCTTTCGGCGGAAGGGCTGGTTGTCCATATCCACTGCAATGGTGTCCGTGGAAGGGGCCTGGACGGAAAAATCGACAGTAAACCGGGCCTCCAGCCGTTTTTCAAACCGCTCCCGGACCGATTCGAGCAGGGTTTCAAACCCGTTCTGATGCTCCGGTGATACGGTAAAATGAAGCGCGCACACCCCGGCCCCGGTTTTGCCGTATCCCGCGGCCTCGAACAGATGTTCTTCAAATGCGGTTCGGGTTTCCTCCGGGTAAGTGTGGAACTTTAGCAGCCCTTTGGGTTTACCGCCGTAGCTAAGCCCCTTTTCAGTCAATAGATACTCAAGAAATGGTTTAAACTCACCTTTCTGCAGAAGCTCATCCGGGTTTATACCGTCTTGTTTCATGGCCTCTGCAAGGGCCGGATAAAAGGCAAACTGCGGAAGCCCTTTAACAAAAGTGCGGATCTCCTCGGCCTCGGATTCGTCATCCAGTATGCCGGCCCTGACATCTGAGATGCCAATTTGTTCATAATTTTGATTGGCCTTGATCAGCGTTTTAAACATTCGGGTGGCCGCCCCGGATGCGGGAACAAATTTAAGCAGATTTTTTTTGACGGCGGATTGCCGGTATTTTTCAAGGCAGCGGTCCTTTAAATCATCATCCGGTTGTTTGATGCCGTCGCCCGCTGTGCAGGGGCGGTCCAGGGCCAGATAGGGGGTGCCTTTTTTAAAAATCTCAATCTGCTGGTAAACTTCGTCAACGCCTACGCCATGGGATTTAATCTGCTCAAGTTCATCTGCGGTAAATTGAAAATCTGACATAAACGTATTCTCCCTTTCCCGTTTTTAGGCCCGTGTTTTATTGATTTCAAAAGCTGTCTCTGGTTTTTTATTTTGATCCTTTACGTTACCGGGTATTAATAATACTATAATTTCCGAATGCGGGATTCGCCAACATTAACCTTACCTAAACTGAACGTTTCAGATTAGGCCTTAATTATCGGGATTTTGAGACCTATGCAAGAAGACCGAATATCCGGAGAAAAGACCGAGCGATTTGCGCTTAATGAACTGATGGAGCGGGTTGACGAAGATGATGAGTTGATCCGCGAGGTGCTGGAGATTTTTCTCGAGGATACGCCCAGTACGCTGGAAGCGCTTAAAACGGGAATTACCGATCAATCGGCCGAAGCGGTGGCCAAAGCCGCCCATACCTTAAAGGGCGCTTCCGCCAATATCGCCGCCAATCGGCTTCGCGACCAGGCCTATGAGCTGGAGCTTAGGGCAAAGTCAGGGGAACTGGCCGATGCCGGGGGCATTTACGCAGCCCTGGAAACGGAATACGCGGCACTTAAAAAACACCTTAACAAGTATTTAGGAAAGTAGCCCGGCCTACGGAATCCGATGTTCGGCTATAAATGGCGAATCGCCTGCTGCCACGGGCAGGCCGCGCGCTGACCAGGTGGGATTATACATGGCGAAAAAGGTGCGATAAAAGAGGATATGCATGATCTCACCGGCGCTTAAGGTTTTTTGCGGAAGACGGGCCATGGCACGGGTGATGGGAATCTGCGCTTTAAGCGTCTCCAGCGTTTTTAAAAACGCAACTATTTGGCTTTGCTCCTTTGATTCGCCTGCCTGGTTTTCGCGTTTCAGCCGGTTTTTCCGGATGCTTTCTGCCGTGGCATTGATCAGGGCGTCCCGGTTTTTTGGGAAAAAGGTCTGGGTATGCACGAGTTGATGAAGGGCCTCGGATAGTACCGCGCTTTCCTCAATTGCTTCAGCCGCCAGGGTTTTTCGAATATATTCGGGCAAATTAACCTGAAGCGCGTTTAAACGGTTTTGGTGCGCTTTTATTTTTTCGGTCATTTCAGCCTCAGCCGTATGCCAGAAATTCCAGCTCACTCGCTTGAAGATGGCTCCCGGCTGATTGGCATTTTTTTTCTTAAGTCGAATGATTTCCGGGATCAGCTTGGCTGTCCGGTAAAACAGGTGCTTTCCGGTAACGATGTTGAAGGTAATGCCAATGGCGGCATACCAGTCCTGCATGTAAAAGAGACGAAACATCCGGTTGCCGAATAATTCATGTAATACCGGATTGGAAAAGACCTGCGAAGGGGTCATAAATGACGGAGTGCCGGCCATCAATGGCTGGTCCAGATTTTTCACCTGTTGGTGCGCAAATGCGACGGCGGTCTCCAGGTCGATCAAACCCAGGTCATATGTCGAGGGATCGCCCAGGATGTGGTCTGCCCCATCGAAATTTTGGGCCACGAATATGTTATCCGGCTTTAAATCGCGGACCGCTACCGCCTTTTGCTTTAGCCGGCCGAGCAATTCAAGGGTGTTGATAATCAGGGCCGCGATTTTTGATCGGCTAGCTTCAAAAATTTTCTGCTCCAAATGGGCATCCACCAAGTCGGTATATCGCTTGAGGGTATACTTGCCCTTGCTGATCTCAGTGGAAAGCGCATTTTCGATATTTTCGGCCGTTCCGGCGGAATATCCCGCGGACTGAATATCCGGGGTGCGGCCGGCCATCCGGTCAAAGAACCATTCCTCACGGAGATAGTCCGGTATCGAGAGCAGCCCGTCCGTGTATTCAACCACCCCGTCGAGCCGTTTCATATATTTGCCGTATAGCCGGTTCAGTTCGAAAAAAATATCATCCTGGTCAGGGCCGTATATGGTTTCAAAGGCATTTAAATCAAATAGGGCCTCGCGATTTTTATGGATAAATTTGGGGATTCGCAATTTTTTTTCATGCATCCCCACAATCACCTGATTGAGGAACGCATATCGGGATAGCTCCATGAAAAACGCCAGGCGGTTGCCAACCTTTAGGTAATTTTGTAGCCCGGGCTCCCGGGTCAGCAGCCGGACATAGTCGTCTTCGGTTTCTAACATCGTTTTTTTGGACTGCTGGATCTGGGGAATTTTTTTAAGAATGCCCGAGATGGAGGGCGATAGGCAGGCCACATCCGGGGCCAGTTGATTGGCGATCCGCTTTTCGGTCTGGATAAACCTGAAGTAGATATCAAAGTTTGGAAACGGGCGGGGCGGAATTTTTACCACTATCAGGTTGTCATAGATGACTTTAAAGCAGGTGCTTTTGCTTTCAACTGATTCACCGAGCTGCCGGATGCTCATTCGCCGGGTTTTCCATTTGCCGCCGCATTCGGCCAGGAATTCATAGACCAGGTCGGTCTGGCTTTCATCCGCCACCTGCCGGAACTCGCATTTAGCGGTCTGCTTTTCCCCAAATTCCGTTTGCAGGCGGAATATGTTCAAAAAAAATTTTACAACGGTTTCGGTATCAGACATGATGGTTGTCAGCTTAAAAATTTGAAATGCTCAATTTAGTTTACTTTACTTGGCGTATGGGATGGAGTCAAATTGAATTTCCGCTTGAATTTTTCCGATCCGGCGGGGAGCTTAAAAAGCAGGATGTAATTATGAGTTCTTCTTTTAAAGAGTTGAAAGTTTGGAAAAAATCATGCAAATTAACTCATGCATTAAATAAAAACCGTGAACTGTAAACTGATACCTGTGAACGTTTACAAATAAAGAAATGAACCTGTTAACGCGTAACGCGCTATCTACGGAGGCATTTGTCAATGCCGGTACTCACCCTATATGAAGGCCACAAAAAACTGAAATCCTTTCGGGTCAAGCCGGATACGCCGGTCACCATCGGTCGGCTGGAGAGTAATACGATTGTTCTGGATAATCCGGCGGTATCCAATTTTCATGCAGAAATCGAAAATGAGGACAAACAGTTTTTTATTACCGATTATCAAAGCCGAAACGGCACATTCGTCAATAAAGAGCTTGTAATTTCCCGGCAGCTCCACCATGGGGATCAGATCGGGATTAACCCGTACATCCTGGTTTTTGGGGTTCTGCAAGGCGAGGAGAACGAAAGCGCCCAGGCCGAGCTAAGTCAGGCCACCATGCATATCGACACATCCGATCACCGCTCCCGCCTGGTCAAGAGTTTATCCGGGATGGCGGAGCCGGAGGCTCAAAAGGATCGGATCGGATGCCTGGCCTTTTTAGCCGGTGATCATGCCCCCTATATGTTAACCGGCGCTTTGACCCGGATTGGTAAATCAGCGGACTGCGAGGTCCTGGTCAAGGGACTTATGGTTGGCCAAACGGCCGCCGAGATCGCCAGAACAGAAGAGAATGACTATGTGCTTAGGTTTGTCGGCGGTCCCCGGAAGCCCCGGATAAATTATCAGTCTGTGTCCACCGAAGTGCCGCTGAATGAATTTGATATCATAGAGATCGGATCTACGGCCATGCAGTTCCATTACTGTAAAGCCAAGAGTGGCGAGGGAAGCCAACAGACGCAGGAGATTGCATTTGATGATTTGGCAGGAGCGCCGGATACCCATGGCCAAGGGTGATGCCCGTCATAAGCTGCCAATAAACATGGATAGTTGAGAGGGAACAGCGGATATGCGGATGGCCATTCCCCGACCAAGAGCCCAATCAAGCCGGCAAAAAGATAACATCAGCGGTTTAGCCGGTTTCCAGCGGCATTATGAAGTGCTCCTCTGGATCCTTATCATCGGGATTGTGCTCACGGTTACCGGCCTGGTGGCGCTTCAAAAAGCAGAGTTTGCCGGGACAGTGCAGTTGGGTATGGTCCTTTGGGCCGTGGCGATTCTGCTGACCCTTGGGGTGTCAGTGTTGCTGCACCGGTGGTTTATCGCGCCGGCCAAACAGATCGTCTGGTTTCTGCTGGCCCGCCCCCGCAGCGGGGCGCGAAAACCTGCGCGGTCTGTGCCCAGAACCTGGCAGCCGTGGTTTCATACCATTGAGCGGTTGTATGCCAAAATCGAGGAGTTAGAGGCCGAACTCGCCGAAGCCAGCCATCACCAACAGCTTGAAAAGAATCTGCTCCGCCGGTTCTCCTGGGTGTTTGAGCGAAACGAGCAGTTAACCCGGGAGGTCAAGGAAAAAAATAAAAATCTGGAGCAGGAGATTGAGAGCCATAAAAAGACGGCGCAAAAGCTTAAAGAGCATCATGACCGCTTAGATGAAATGGTCAGGGAAAGAACCCAGGCCCTGACCGAGGCCAATGAGGCATTAAAATCCGAAAAAGCCAAGGCCGAAGAGCTGGCCAAGCAGGCAGAGGCGGCCAACCAGGCCAAAAGCCAGTTTCTGGCCAATATCAGCCACGAGATCCGCACCCCGATGAACGCGATTCTGGGGTTTACGGATATGCTGATCGACACGCCGTTAAATGACAACCAGCTTGACTTTGCCGAGATCATCCGGACCAGCGGCGAAACCCTGCTTTCCCTGATCAACAATGTGCTCGATTTCTCAAAGATCGAATCCAACGAGATCGAGCTTGAATCCATTGATTTTTCCCCGGAACTGCTGGCCTATGATGTTTGCGAACTCATCCGGCCCAAGATAGGGGAAAAACCGATTGAATTGGTCTGTAAAATTGAGGAATCCATGCCGCCGCATCTGCGCGGCGACCCTTTTCGGTTCCAGCAGATTTTAACCAATCTCATGGGAAACGCGCCCCGCTTCACCGAATCCGGGGAAATTGCGCTGTCCATGTGGGTGGAGACCGGGCAGGACCATCGGGTCAAACTTCATGCCAGTATTTCCGACACCGGGGTCGGCATACCGGAGGACAAGCAGGCAAGCATTTTTGAACCGTTTCATCAGGCGGACAACTCCATTTCCCGAAAATTCGGCGGCAGCGGCCTGGGTTTAAGCATTTCCCGGCAGCTGGCCGAGCTCATGGACGGAACGGTGTGGCTGGAGAGCGAGCCCGAAGTGGGGAGCACCTTTCACTTTACCAGCTGGTTTGAAAAATCGGAGAAAGCCGCCCCCTGGCGGGATCTGACCGCTTCCCTGGTTGGCAAACAGATCCTGATCGTGGATGACAATCAGGTGAATCTGGATATGCTGGTGGATGCGCTCACCTCGGCGGGCATGAAGGTGTCGGATTTAAGAAGCGGCATGGAGGTCCTGCCCACCCTGGAGCGGGCCCTGATTGCCGGCAATCCCTTCAACTGCGTGATGATTGATATTCATATGCCGGGCATGAGCGGATATGAGGTGGCCCGCCAGATCCGGTCAGCGAAAAACGAAAAAATCGCCCGCTTGCCTTTGGTGGCGCTCTCCTATATTACCGAGAGGGACCCGGATCTCTGCCGGGAAGCCGGGTTTGATGAATCCATCATAAAGCCGGTGCGGCGGGAAAAACTTTTTCAGCTCTTGAATGGGCTGATTGGCACCGGCGAGCGAGAGGCGGCAAAGAAAGCCTCTGGAAAACGCCCGCAACAGCCTGCTGCAGCCGCATCGACAGACAATCGCCGCATCCTTGTTGCAGAGGATAATGCGGTCAACCAGAAGCTGATCCAGGTGATGCTTGAAAAAGCCGGATACAATGTTGAAATTGCGGAAAACGGCCTTGAGGCGGTAAAAAAGATTTCCGACAGTCCGGAAGGTTTCTTTTTGATTCTAATGGATATCCAGATGCCCGAGATGGACGGCTTTGAGGCGGTCAAGGAGATTCGCGGCAAGGGGTTTAATCATATCCCCATCATCGCGCTGACCGCGCATGCCCTTTCCGGCTATCGGGATGAGTGCCTATCTGCGGGAATGGACAACTATATTGCCAAGCCGGTGAAAAGGCAGGAGCTGTTTGAGATGCTCCAGAAATACATTGCCCCCAACTCCTGACTCCCAACCCCCAACACCCAATACCCCATATACTTATTCCAGCCGCTGCTCCACCGGCAGCACAATGGCCTCCAGATGCCGGTGCGCGGACTTGGCCTCTTTGAATGCCTTTAAATCCCTAAAAATCGCTTCCACTTTTTCATCCGGTACCTGGGCCTGAAAAATGGTTGTATTTCCCGGATACACTTGGGTGCCGTAGTGCTTGCCATCCCGGTCCTTGCCTTCCCGCATGGCATAGCGGGCATAATCCCGGATGTCATGATCATCCAGTATGGCCTCAATGGAATCTGAATATTCAAAATGAACGGTGATGTGCATTAATTTCATGGCAACTCCTGAAAGAGGGGTCGAAAAAAGCGGTTTGATAACGTCTTAATCTTAATTTTACTCTAATAAAAAGGATCGTTCGCCTATCATTTATGTATTTTCGGCCACGGCGGCATTTTTACAGAAAGTAATTCTTTATAAAAAATAAAGCACGCCAATCAAACCCAATATCAAAATAAAAATTAAAAAACTTAAAGACTTATACGCAAGTATCTTACGCTGAAGCGCGTCAAACAAGGTGTATACCACCGGAATCACGAGAAGCGTCAGTGCGGTGGCGGCAAACATCCCAGCGCAGATACACACGCCCATGGGCGCCCTGGCTTCTCCCCCGGCGCCGAAGCCCAGGGCGATGGGCATGATGCCCAGAATGGTTGAAATCGCTGTCATCAAAACCGGTCGGAAGCGCACCATGCCGGCATGCCGGGCCGCCTCCATGACGGTGTAGCCCCGGGCCACCAGCACATTGGCATAGTCCACCAGCAGAATGGCGTTTTTGGTAACCAGGCCCAGCAGCATGATAATGCCGATAAAGGAGAAGATGCTAAGGGTCATGCCCAGGGCGTATAAAGCGCCAAAGGCCCCGATGCCGGCAAGCGGCAGGGACATCAGAATGGTAAGGGGGTGCAGAAAGGACTCGAATTGCCCGGAGAGGATCAGGAATATAAAAATCACCGCAAAAATAAGTGCCACCGTCAGGTGATAAAAGGATTCCTTGAAATCCTGGCTCTGGCCGGTGATGTCCGTTCTGAAATCCTTTGGCAGTTGGGTGTCCAGAAAATTCTGGAGCTTGTCCAGGGCGGTTCCTAAGGCCACGCCCGGCGGGAGCTGGGAGCTGATGGTAAGCGCCCGGCCCCGGTTGAAATGGTGGATTTCACTGGGCCCCACAGCCTCGCGGATTTCCACGAGGTTGGCCAGCGACACCATCTCCTGGGCCTGATTCCGGGCATAGAGTCGATAGATGGTATCCGGTACATTCTCCTTGCTTTCAATCTCCGTTATGACATCGTAGCGTTCCCCCATTCTGTCGATTTCGGTAATGTCGGGTTCGCCGAAAACATAGCGCAGGGTGTTGGAGATTTCCGCCACTGTCACCCCCATTTCCTGGGCTTTTTCCCGCTGAACAAAGACCCGGACTTCCGGCTTGTCAAGCTGCATGTTGGAGCGTACCCCCACGAATTCGGGCTGACCTCGCATCCATTGCATAACGGTTTCCTGCTGGGCAGCCAGTTCGCTGATATCCGGGTTGTTGAGTACCACCTGAAGCGGGGCATCTCCGCCGCCGGGTCCCTGCAGTTCCAGGACATAGCCTTTTACGCCGGGAACCTGCGCAATTTTTTCCCGAATTTCCTGCATGATGTCTTCCTGGTGGCGCTCGCGTTCGGAATGATGGTGCAATCGCACAAAAAAGATGCCTTCATTGACCTTGCCGGGTCCGCTGCGGGCCATACCAATGGCCATGAAATAAGAGCGAATTTCTTCGATTTCCGCCAGTATGGCTTCTATCCGGCTGCCGTACTTGTCGGTGTTGGTGATGGTGGCGCCTTCCACCGTTTCATAGGAGATCATGAACTTGCTTTTATCCACAGTGGGCACGAATTCCGATTTTAACCCGGTCAAAAAGAAGATGCCGGCAAAAAAGGCGCATATGGCTATAATAACCGTCACCCAGCGCCATCTCAGTGCGGCGTTAAGGACAGCACGGTAGATCGCCTCCAGTTTATTAAATCCCCATTCCGTCGCACGAAACATCGCAGGCCGATTTCCGGCGGCAGCAAATTTCAGGTAGCGGGAGCAGAGCATAGGAGTGAGGGTCAGCGCGGTAAATGTTGAGGCCACAACCGTAAATGCAACGGTCATACCGAATTCAAAAAAGAAACGGCCGATCAGGCCCGGCATGAAAGCAACTGGTAAAAAAACCGCGGATAATGCCAGCGTGTTGGCGATAGCGGCAAAAGCGATTTCCGTGGTTCCGGTCCGGGCCGCTGGCTTGGATTCAGCGCCGTACTCCATGTGCCGATAGCAGCTCTCCAGCACCACAATAGCGTCATCCACCACAAGCCCCACCACCAGGATAAAGGCCAGCAGGGTTAGATTGTTCAAGGAAAATCCAGAATAATGAATCAATGCCATACCCGCCAGAAGCGAGGTGGGAATAGCGAGGGCCGAAATAATGGTGCCCCGCACCGAGCCCAGGAAAAGAAGAATGACCATGGCCACAAGGAGGGTTGCCATGAATATGGTGACCGTAAGGTCGGTGATGCTTTCTTTTACATAAATGGAGTCATCAGAGGCAACATCGTATTTAAGGCCGGGCGGGAAATCTTTGGCAACCACTGCCATTTCAGCTTCAATGCGTTCGACCACATCGACCATGTTGGCATCCGACTGCTGGACGATGCCTAAGCCGATTGTTTGTTCACCGTTGAACCGGGCCGTGTTTCTATCGTTTTCAACCCCTTCAACCGCTTCTCCCACATCGCTCAAGCGCACCGGGGCCCCGTTCCGGTAGGTGAGGATAATCTCATTGAAAGGCTCGGCCGAGGCAAACTGACCCTCGGTTTTGATGAGAAACTCGCGTTCCCGGCTCTCTATGCGGCCGGAGGGGATGTCCACGTTTTCCGCCTGAAGTTTTTGGACCACGTCCTGGACAGTCAGGTGGTGGGCCGCAAGCCGGTCCGGATTCAGCTTGATGCGCACGGCATATTTGCGTTCGCCGCCGATCATGACCTGACCCACCCCTGGCAGTCGCTCCAGCTTGTCTTTCAGCACCGTGTCCGCGTATTCGGTTAACCGCACGGGATCCCAGCGTTTATCGCCGCGCAGGGCCATCCACATGACCGCCTGGGCATCCGGATCGACTTTGCGGATGATGGGCTCCTCGATATTATCGGCCATATCCGGCCGGGCACGGGTCACCCGGTCGCGCACATCCTGGGCGGCAAAGTCGATGTCCCGGTAGAGTTCGAATTCAACAGTCACGATGCCGACTTCTTCCCGGCAGGTGGCGGTGATTTCCTTGATCCCCTCAATGGTGTTGATTTCCTCTTCTAACGGCTCAACCACCTCGGACTCGATGACCTCCGGGTCTGCCCCGGGGAGAATAACGGATACATTGACAATGGGAAAATCCACATCCGGAAATTCCCGCAGGGGCATCTGGGTGTATCCGAAGACGCCGAATATAAATATGGCCAAAAAAAGGACCGTGGTCAGAACCGGTCGTCTGATGCAGAAGTTCCAAATCATAATCGATTATTCCAATCGTTTCGCTTTTTAATCTCTATCTTAATCCTTCTCGCAGACCTTATCGCCTTCACTGACGGAAATGTGCCCGGATTGAATGATCGTATCCCCGGCTTTGACGCCCTTTTTGATCTCTACGATGCCCGGCTGGCGAAGGCCGATGTCAACATCCCGGCCCTTTGCCTTATCGGCTTCTACAACATAAACCATGTAGCCGGTCCGGGTGGGCACCAGGGCTTCCTCCGGGATCACCGGGCGCTGTTTCAATATATCCACAATCAAATCAACCGAGGCAAACCCGCCGGGCGCCAGCATGAGATTCGTATTTTCGACGTATGCTTTGACCATGAGGCTGCGGGTGTCCTGCCGGATGATGGGGCTTACGAAATAGACTTCACCCGTGAATGCTTTGTCCGGAAATGCCGGGGCGGTTAGCCTGATGGTTTGGCCGGGCCGGGCCTGGCCCAGATATCTTTCCGGGATGGTGAAGACGATTTTAAGGCGGTCGGTTTCCACAAGCGGGGCGAGCTGGGTGCCCACATCCACCCATTCACCCGGGTCCACGAACCGCTCACCGATGAAGCCGTCAAACGGGGCCTTGATTCGGGTGTCAGCCAGGGTTTCTTTAATCCCTTCGATTTCCGCTTTGATCCGGTCGACACTGGCCAGAAGCGCTTTATACCGGGCTCTGGCTTCATCCCGGGATTCCTCCGTGCCCAAGTCCTGTTTGTATAAACGCAGGCGGCGGTCGTAGACGAGTTTGGCGTTTTCAAGATTCGCCTTGGCTTCTTCAAGTGCTGCCTGCTGGGCCTGCAGCCGGTCTTTAATTTTATCATCATCCATGGAAAACAGGAGTTCGTCTTTTTTTACCCGTTTGCCCTCCTCGAAGTGGACCGCTTCGAGGGTACCATTGACTTCCGGCCGGATCATGACCTGCTGAATGGCCTCAAGGGTGCCGATGCCCCGAACCTTTCGCTCAAGATCCATTGACCGCACCGTTGCGGTTTTGATCGGCACACAATCCTTTTCCGCCGCTGTCGCCGCAGCAGGCATCCAGGTGATAACAATCAGGGCGGTTATGCATGCAAATAGGGTAGTTGCTATCTTATGCCCGCCGGCCTCACGGTTTCCGCAGACTGACCCTAAAGCCCACCAAATCGTTTTCTTGAATGGAATTTGCCAAAAGTTAATATGTTTCGTCATCAGGCAGCTCCTTTGCCGCTAAATCGGTCTGAAATGTTCCCATTGCCAGCTCAAGTCGTATCTGGTCCAGCTGATAGGAATAGTATGCCTGGGCCAGCCGGTTTTCCGCTTCATTTAAGGCGGTGAAGGCATCCACCTGGTCCACGGCCGTGACCAGTCCCTGTTCAAACTGGGCGTTGACCTGCTGGTAATTCCGCCTGGCCGCTTTGACCTGTTCCTCGAGCTGTTGGATAACCTTTTTCTGAGTGCGGATATCCAGATAAACGCTTCGCACCTGGTTGCGGATTTCCTTTTTCAGTCGGCTCATCGCCTCATTGGCCTGGCTGAGGCCGGATTTGGCCTTATCAACCTCTGCCGTGGTCCGCCAGCCGGTAAACAGAGGATAGGACAGCTTCAGGGTGGCCTGCCAGTCGTCATCCTCCCCGAAAAATAAATCCGATTCATCCGTCTGCGTGTAACTGCCCTCCACACTGATGTTTGGGAAATAGTCGGCCTGCTCAAAATCCACCCGTTTTTCTGCCACCCTTACCTCTTTTTCCGCCTGCTTAAGATCCTTTCGATTCGTGAGCGCGGTTTGGTAGAGGTCAGCGACAGCCACCGGAGTGAACGTTTTTTCGGCCGGTTCGGTGAGTTCGTCCGGCACGGCTTCCAGCCCGAGCTCTAAAGCCAGATTTTCCAGGGCGATATCATACTGGTTTTTCGCCCGCTCCAAGTCTTCCTGGGAGGAAGCCACTTGAACCCGGGCCCGGAGCACGTCGGTCTGGGTCAGCACACCCACCTCAAACCGGGCTTGGGCCTGCGCCAGTTGCTTTTCAGCCCGCTCCACAGCGTTTTTCGCAATTTCAATGGCCCGCCGGCCCAGTAAAACTTCATAGTACCGGGTGCTGACATTGAAGAGAATCTCTTTGACCCGGCGGATATGACGGAATTTGGAGCTTTCAAAATAATATTCGGCGATTTTGCGGCCGGACCAGACCTTTCCCCACTGATAAATGTGCTGCTCAAGCTTAAGCGTCAGCGTCCCGTAATCCCGGGGGTTGCCAAAGCTGCCCAGGGAAGTGTCGCCCGCGGATATCTCGGTCACCTTCTGACGAGTATAGCCGGCTTCTGCGGACAGCTGGGGATAAAGGTTGGATGTGGCCACGGCAATATCCTGCTTTTCCTGAGTCAGCCGCTCCGCTGAAATGGCCACCTGCTCATTTTTTTGCAGCGCGGTTTGGTAAGCCTGCTCTAGTGTAAAGGGCGTTTTTTGCTCTTTCTTTTCAGCCCTGGCCTGGCCGGTCACCAGCATGAGAAGTATCAGGCCCGCCCCGGCCCAATAAATTGTCTTATGCGTTAAAGCCATACTCTCCCCTTTATATTTTTATTTTGATTCATTGGTCGGACGAATTTTCGGGTGCCAGCGCTTTGCGGCAGAATTCATTCACGCTCTCTTCCATTTCCGGAATCTCGAGCGGACTTAGCAGATTCATGTGCATCAGGCCGAAGATCAGGCCGTTTAAAATATGGGCGGTCTTTTGGATATTGGATGTGGCCACACTGCCGTCCGCAATGCCGGTTTCAAGGCTTTGTTCTATGATTTCAATTACCTGTTCCCCGACTGATTTCACCAGCGCTTTGAGCCGGCTCTCTTTTGAGGCCAGTTCTTCCGGAAAATCCCGGAGAAAAATCAGCAGCTGCTTGGAATGGGAACGGCTGAATGCGATATTAAACCGCAGCACCGCTTCGATTTTTTCCAGTCCTATCCGATCCCGGCCGACGTCCGCCTGCATCTCAGATACATAGGTGTCACCGGCCAGCCGGAAGATTTCATATATAATACCCTCTTTATTTTTAAAATGATAAAATAGGGTTCCGTGGGCTACGCCGGCGGATTCGGCAATATCAATGGTCGAGGTACGGTAGAATCCGTTTTCGGCAAATAATCGGGTAGCGGCTTCGATTATGGCTTGTTTACGGCTCAATAGTTTGCCTCTTACGGGTGCGGCTGTTTTCTTTTATTTCAGGTATTAGGTTTTGGGTATTAGGTATTCGGTTAAAAATAAATAAACCTGACTGATTGAGCTGTCAATCAGTTTTTGCGTCTGGTTTCGTATCGGGTAAGAAAAAAATTTTTGATATCATTGGTAAAATTTTAAAAGTTAGGGGCAGGGGAGCGGTAAAATGACAGAGGGGCTGTACCGGGTACTTAGCTTATATAACCAGAGCGAAATGCATGGCGCCGGGCTTGTCAGCGGCGGGTAAAAAAAAGCACTTATTAGGGGCTTGCGGTGCTTTGTTTCTTGACCTTCTACTGTCCACCGTGAACTGTGAACTATGCCGCGGCTTGGCTTTAAGCCTATCCGCCGATGCTTACCATTTCGCCGTTGATGGCCGTGGGATCAAGCTTAACCGCATGCTGAAACGGCTTTCGTTCGACCGCGCGGAAAAACACATCGGCCAGATCCGTATCCAGGCGGCCGGCCCGGAGGGGCGTTTTGATGTCTTCATGGATGTCAGCTAGCAGACAGGACCGGATACGGCCGTCCGCCGTCAGGCGGAGCCGGTTGCATTGTTCACAGAAATGATGGCTGACGGCACTGATGAAGCCGACTTCTCCGATGGCGCCGTTGAATTTGTAGCGCCTGGCCGGACCGTCATGGGGCTGCCGGGCAACCGGCATGAGTTCGCCCAGCTGTTCTACCCGGGACCGGATGTCCGGGTAGAGCAGCGGGGCCTTATCACACTGCCGGGTTTGACCGATGGGCATGTACTCAATAAATCGAATGTGAAAGGGGTATTGAAAGGAGAGGGCGGCCAGGTCCGCCAGTTCATCGTCATTAATCCCGTTTAAAACCACCACGTTGATTTTTATCGGGTACATGCCTTTTTCATAGGCGGCTTGGATGCCCGCCCAGACACGGTCAAAGGCATCCACGCCGGTAATGTTCTGATATTTCGTCCGATCCAGGGTGTCCAGACTGATGTTCAGGCGTTTAATCCCGGCGGCGATGATCCGGTCAATGTAGTCCGTCAGCAGAACCCCGTTGGTGGTAAGCGAAATATCATTTAGCCCCCGGAGCCGGCCCAGGGTCTCCAGAAAATCGCAGCAGTCCTTTCGAACCAGGGGTTCACCGCCGGTGATGCGGATTTTGGTGATGCCCAGTCGAATGCCGATTCGGATGATCCGCAGGATCTCCTCGTATCTAAGAATTTCTTCATGATCCATTTTATAGGCCGGGCCGCTGGGCATACAGTAAAGGCACTTAAGGTTGCAGCGGTCCGTGATGGAGATCCGCAGGTAATTGAGATGCCGTTTGTAGCGGTCGATCAGGGCGTTGTTGGAAATTTCCATAATTTAGCCTTCAGGATTCAGGGATATTTGAAATTTTTCACAGTACTCGGGGATCGTGATCATCGGGGGGCGTTCGTGGCCCTCAATGCGGAAAGCCTCCGGCTGATATTCCCCGGGGATTCGTTCATACTGAATCATATCTCTAAAGATCGGCTTGGTCAATTCAATGCGGCCGAGCTTTTCAATGCGGTTCAAAAAGGTGTTTAAAATCACAAAAGACATCCGGCCCAAAGCGGTGGTATCCTGGTTCCGGTGCACCCGTCGGTCCAGATCCACTTGCGCCATCACGTCGAGCCCCCATTTCTCATAAATATCCAAAATCATACTCGTTTCCACCCCATACCCGATCGGAAACGGGATTTTTTCAAACAGATCCCGGTATCCGGCATATTCGCCGGAAAGCGGCTGCAGTATCTGCGTGAGTTCCGGAAAAAACAGGGAAAAGAGAGGCCTTACAACCAACTCCGTGACCCGTCCGCCGCCCGTGGGCCGGCTTTTCTGCTGATCCACGGTCAGCGGCCGGTCATAGAAGGCTTTGGTGTATCTGATGGCACTTGATGTCAGCAGCGGGCCTACCAGCGCGTATACGAACCGATGGTGGATGTTTTTGATGTCTGCATCCAGGTATACGATAATATCGCCGTTGGTAATGTAAAGCGCCTTCCAGAGATTTTCGCCCTTGCCGGTGAAATTCTCCAGATGCGGCAGGATATGGCCGGCATCATACACATCCGCCCCGTAGCTTTCAGCGATCTCCCGGGTATTGTCGGTGGACCCGGAGTCAATCACCACGATTTCATCAATCAGCGGAAACCGGATCATGAGTTCCGATTTCATAATGATGATTTCTTTGGCAATGGTTTTTTCTTCATTTAGGGTGGGCAGGCAAAGGGAGATGGTCACCTTCTTTTCGTTTTTGGCTGCCACCAGTCGGTTTAAATCCCTAAAATGCGTATGATGAAAGGTGTTGTTTAAAAGCCAGCTATTGTTCATCACACACCCCGTTATCAATCGCGCGCATAACGCCCAGGATCTGGGTAATACCCGTAAAAATGGGCTCGATTTTCATGGAGGCGTGACCGAGATGGATGTTTTTGCCGTCTGACAGGCCCAACGTAAGTGCCGGAATTTGATTGGCCAGAAAAATGGAGAGCTCGGATTCACTGGACTCGCTGACCGGGGTAATGCCTAAACGCTTCATGATTGCAACCGCGGATTTGACCAATGGATGCCGGTATTTCAGGGTGCAGGCGTTTAAGGTGCTGATGATGTTCAGCTGCAAGGCCACATTGTGCTCATGGCTGGTGCCGTCAACGATATCTTTGATTTCAGTAAACATCTGCTTGACCATGGCATCCGAGTCGCTTTGGATTTCCATGCCTATCCGGCCATCATAGGCGATTTCGCCGTGCTTGAACCCCCCTTCAATTTTGCCGATAATCACCCGGGAGCGCGGCCGCTGGGGCAGGTTCATGGCCAGGATTTCATTGATGACCTCATTTAATATCAGGATCGCATTGGGCTTGTAGCGCTGCTCCCAGTTACCGGTGGCCGGAATTTTGCAGTCAATTTCGCACCGGATAATGCCCTCGGAGTAGTAGTTTAAGCGGCCCAGCTTTTCGCCCTCCAACATGACCGCCCCCCGGATGGGGCCTTCCCATGTTTTTAAGAGATGCCGGATGCCCTGAAGATTGCCTTTTCCGATGGATTGGGTAACGCCGGCGAGGACAATATCGGATTTAAACGAAAGATCTAAAGTCTGGCAGATAAACGGCATGGAGGCAAGCACCCCCACGCTGGCCGAATTATCCAGAACCCCCGGGCCGGTGATGGAGTTCTTCCGGATGATATAGTTATGGTCCGTCTCGCCGGTCACAAAGGTGTCCAGATGCGCCACCACGAAAATGGGCGGCTGATGCCCCCCGCCGGTGCCTTTGATAATGCCGATGGGATTGTTGTAATCATCCGTGGTGCAGATGTCGGTCTGGGCATCGGATAGGCGTTCCAGAAAAATTTCCGCGCGCTGGGCTTCCTCGAATGTCGGTGCCGGGGTCTCACCGATCAAAAGGATATTGGAGATAATGGTCTCCTTGATGGCGCGGAGTTTCTCCTCAAAGACCGGCAGCTGTTTGAGGATCTCATCCATTTGGAAATTTTTGGGGCCGGAACGGTGACGTGTGTTCATGTATTAATTTATACACCAAACCAGAAATCCCGGTCAATATACTTAGAAGCGGGGAGGGGTTGATATGGAAGAAGAAACTGCTCGTACTCGGTCCCGCGTGAGCGGGACGGTGCTCGTACTCGTAATCGTACTCGGAAAATTAAAAACCGATTACGAGTACGCGTACGAGTACGAACAGAAAACGACCTTTTGCAAGAATGCCGCGGCGGAATCACTCGTTTTTTGCGAAGCCATCAGGATCAGGCCGAAAAATACCGGCAGATGGCGTCGCAAAGGCCCGGAATGGTATATTCCTCGGCTACCAGGTCTACGGAAAAGCCGTTTTTACGGGCCGTATCCGCGGTAATCGGGCCGATGGCCGCGATGGTAATCCCGCCAACGAGCTCTTCAAACCGTTCGCCCGGCAGCAGGGATTTGAAGTTGGTAACCGTGGAGGAACTCGTGAAGGTGATCATGTCCACATTTTTTCCGGCAAGCGCTTCGATCAGTTCGGTTTGATTATCGTCCGCCAAGACCGTGTGATAGGTAATAATCTCGTCCACCCGGGCGCCCATTTTTGTGAGTTCCTCAGGCAAAACCGGCCTGGCTTCCGCGGCCCGGGGTAGCAGCACGCGGGCTTTCTTTACCGGTATGTTTTTAAATGCCTCCACCACGGACTCCGCCCGGTAGCTTTCCGGAATGATGTCTCTGAAAATGCCGAATTTTAATAGCCGCTCCGCAGTGGCCGGCCCGATGGCGGCGGTCCGGATATGGCCCAGGGCCCGGACATCCTTTTGATTAGCGAACAGCCGGTCAAAGAACATGTCCACGCCGTTGACGCTGGTAAATACCAGCCAGTCATAGTCCGCGATGTTTTCAATGGCCCGGTCCAGGGGCTTAAAATCGTCCGGTGGAACGATTTTGATGGCCGGAAATTCCAGGCACTGCGCCCCGAGGGTGGAGAGCCGGGAAACCATGTCACTGGCCTGCTTTCTGGCCCGCGTCACCACAATTCGTTTGCCAAATAGCGGGCGGGTCTCAAACCACTGCATTTTATCCCGCAGGGCGACCACATCCCCTACGATGATGATACAGGGCGGCTTAAGCCCTGCGGCTTCGACATTTTCCACAATCGTGGTAAGGGTGCCGGTAACCGTTTCCTGCGAGGGGGTGGTGCCCCAGCGAACAAGGGCGGCCGGTGTCTCAGGATTCATTCCGTTTTCAACGAGGCGGCCGGCGATATGGGGCAGGTTTTTAACCCCCATTAAAAAAACCAGGGTGCCCCGGGTGTTGGCAAGAGCGGCCCAGTTAATGGTTGAGGTTTGTTTCTTCGGATCCTCATGGCCGGTGATAAAGGTCACCGTGGAGGCGTATTTCCGGTGGGTCAGCGGAATGCCCGCATAGGCCGGGGCGGCAATGGCGGATGTCACGCCCGGGACAATGGTAAATGAGACGCCCGCATCAATGAGCGCCTCTATTTCTTCGCCGCCGCGGCCGAAAACAAATGGATCGCCGCCTTTTAAGCGGGTTACGGTTTTGCCGGAAAGGGCCCTGTCTACAATCAGCTGATTGATTTCAGCCTGGGAGAGTGTATGATCCCCGCCTTTTTTCCCCGCATAGATAAGCTCCGCCGATTCCCGGGCGTAATTTAAAAGACTGGCTGATGCCAGATAGTCATAAACAATGACATCTGCGGCTTCTATTGCTTCTATCCCGTTTAGGGTGATCAGTCCGGGATCCCCGGGACCTGCGCCCACCAGATAGACGCTTTTTTTCATCACGAATGTTCCTCTTCACTTAAACGGGCGATGATCTGATCCGCCCCCCTATCGATCAGCCGGCCGGCCAGATCGTGGCCGATGGCCTCCGCCTGGGCGACTGGTCCGGAAATGGTTTGATGATGCATGATGGAGCCGTCCGTCTCTGCCACCATGCCCGCCAGGGTTAGTGTGTCGGCATCAATCCGGCCGAATGCCGCCATGGGGACCTGGCATCCGCCTTCCAGGCGCTTTAGAAATGCCCGCTCGCTTTTAACGATCCGGTTGGTTTCCGCATGGTCGAGCGGGGCGATCAATTCATGAACGGGCGGGTCGGCTTTTCGTACCTCAATGCAAAGCGCTCCCTGGCCGACCGCCGGGAGGATGATGTCCGGATCAATGTATTCGGAAATCACGTGCTCAAGGTTTAACCGCTTAACGCCTGCGCCCGCCAGAATAATGGCATCCAGGTTCTCGGAGGTTAATTTCTTGATCCGTGTATCCAGGTTGCCGCGGAGAGGGAAAATTTCAATATCCGGCCGCATATACAGGAGCTGTGAGGCCCGCCGCAGGCTGCTGGTGCCCACCCGGGCGCCTTTCGGCAACGCTTTGATCGGCTTGTCGCCTTGGGAGATCAGGATATCATAGGGGACCTCACGTTCCGGGACCACCCCGATGCAAAGTGATTCCGGCAGATCCCCGGGCATATCCTTCATGCTGTGGACCGCGATGTCGATCTGCCCGTCCACCAGGGCCTGCTCAATTTCCTTGACAAACAGGCCCTTGCCCCCGACTTTGGCCAGCGGCACATCCAGGATTTTGTCGCCGCTGGTTTTGATCACCTCGAGCTCGATATGGAGATCCGGGTAAAGGCCTTCCAGTTTTGATTTAACCCAGTTGGCCTGCCACAGGGCAAGTTTGCTGCCGCGCGTGCCGATGCGAATGGGTTTAGCCGTCATACGCCGCAACTGGCGCAAGAGGAGGCGGCACATCCGGAGCAGGAGCTTCCGGCAGAAGCGCTGACCGTTTCCCCGCCGCTGCCTTTGCTGACAAAGCCGCAGGCGGAAAGCAGCCGCTTGACGGATTCCGAACCGCATTCCGGGCATACGGCCTGTTCGTTCCCCCGGATCAGGGTTTCAAATTTTTTGTCGCATTTTTCGCAGCTATATTCATAAATGGGCATCTTTTCATCTCCTTCTTGAAAATCGCTCAATCTAGGTATAAAACGCTATTTCCTACCGAAATTTTATCGGATTGTAAATAGAATAACCATCACGGGGGTGAAAACAAGCTGTTCCCCGGTCGTCAAATACGCTCAATGATACCGGCGGCAATCAGCGGCAGCATGATTTCGTGGTGCCCCACCAGATTAATCCCCCGGCCGTGATCGGCGGTCGGCCGGTTGACCACGTTGGTCATGGGGCGATAGTGGCGGATAAAATCCAAGTTCACCGTGGTGAGATCAGAGACCGTATGGCCCAGATTCCGGACCAGGCTAACCGCTTTTAAAAAGATTTCCGGCAGGATGACCGCCGAGCCCACATTAAAGTAGACGCCTTGGGATAATTCAGCGACAATTGCCGCAAACAGCCGGAAGTCCTGATGGGTGGCCTTGCCGGCCGCTTCCGGATCAAATGCGGGGTGCATGTGGATAATATCCGTGCCAATCGCCACATGCACGGTGGCCGGCTTTTTAAGGCGCTCGGCGGCCGCCAGCAGACTCTGGTCGGCATAGGGAAATCCGCTCTGATTGATGTATCGCCCCACCGCCGCACCAAGCCCGATATTCTCGTCAGCCGCCAGGTGGATGGCCGCCCCCAGATGCTCGCAGGTTTCCCGGGCCATACCGAAGCTGCCGTCGCCCAAAGCGGCTGCCACGTCCTCGGAGGTTTTGCCGGAAAAAGCCAGTTCAAAGTCATGGATAATGCCCGCCCCGTTCATAGCAATGGCCGTGATCACATTTCGCTCCAAAAGATCAATGATAATGGGGTTTAACCCCACCTTGATCACATGCGCGCCCATGCCGAATAAAATGACCTTTTGGTTATTATAGGCGGCGGCCGACGCATCGATCACGGTTTTAATATCCCGGCCGGCCAGCACATCCGGCAGCGTCTCCAGAAATTCGGCAAAGCTTTTGCCCTTCTGCCAGTTCTTGGCAAAGTGCTCCCGGGTGACCTTGCTTTTCCGATCAGCCAGGGAGTAGGTGGTGAGACCTTCCAGTTTGAGCGGGGTGAAATCGTATGGCATCATTTACCTCCTCCAAAGCCTGCTTAAAAAGTTCAATTTTTGTTCAAGTTCAAGGAAGGCGAAAATTTTAACCGCAGGAATACTCAACGTATTTTGAGGATTAAAATTTGAGCCTGACGCAGAAATTGGACAAAAAGGGGGCTTTCTAAGCAGGCTTTCAGAATTTTTCGGGAAAAAGCAGCCTGTCCACCAGATCGCAGAGCATATGGATGACCGTAATATGGGTTTCCTGGATGCGGGCGGTGGATCCGGTGGCAACGCAGAGCAGGTGATCGCATTCCGCAACCATCGGTCCGCCGGATTTGCCGGCCAGGCCCATGGTGGTAAGCCCCTTTGCCCGGGCCCGGACCAGGGCGGCCACCACATTTTTCGAGTTGCCGCTGGTACTGATGCCAAACGCCATATCATCTTTGTTGCCAAGCGCATCGATCTGTTTGACGAAAACATCATCAAAACTGAAATCATTGCCGATGCTGGTTAAAATCGAGGTGTCGGTCGTCAGCGCGACGGCGGCTAAGGGGGGACGGTCAACTTCAAAGCGGTTGACGAATTCAGCGGCCATATGCTGGGCGTCTGAAGCGCTTCCGCCGTTTCCGAATATTATCAGTTTGTGCCCGGATGTCAGGCCGGCCGCGATCCGTTCGGCACATTGAATGATGCGCTCGCCGTTGTTTTCGATAAATTCGGTTTTAACCGCAACACTGGCCTCCAGGGTCTCGTTGATGATACTTCTCATTGGGCGGCCCTCAAATGCTTCATGGTCTGTTCGATATAATGGGTGGACTCGTAGCCCAGATCCTGGGCTTTTTGGAATTCATCCAGGGCCTCGGTCAATTGCTGGCGGTTGAAATAGATCCTTGCCAGCCGGTGCCGGAACAGGCCGTTATCCGGTTCAAGCTGGCTGCCCTGGCGGCAGAACATCAGGGCGATATCCGCATTCTGTCCCTGGATTTCATAGATAAAGCCCAGCGCCGAGAGGGCGCAGGCATCCTCTGAATTTAGTTTTAACGCGGACTTATAGGCATTCACCGCATCGCTTAGCCGATCCAGCAGGTGATAGCAGTCACCCAGCAGCTGAAAGGCGCTGCAGGAATTGGGATTCAGTCGGATGGCGGTTTCCAGGTATTTGACCGCGGTATGCGGGGCGTTGGTGTCCAGATAGGCGTGGCCGGTTTGAAAAGCGAGTTCATAAACGTCCGGGTCAATTTTTTCCGCCTTGTGAAAATGCTCCAGCGCCAGCGCGTATTCTTTTTTTAAAAGATACACATACCCGGCATTGTAGATCGGCATGATCTCTTCCGGCTCAAGCCGCATGGCGGTTTTGAATGCGGCCAGGGCCTCATCCAGTTCCCCTTTAACGCCGTAGCAAACGCCCAGGCTGTTGTGGACATTCACGCTTTCGGGATCCAAAAGCAGCGCCAGGTTATATTCCTGCATGGCGCCGGCAATGTCGTCTTTTTGATAATACTGATCCCCGCTGATATTGAGGCTTACCGCATCAAATGCGACGCAGCTGTCCGGCCCGAAGAATTCCGCATGCGCCACCGCTTTCTGGGCGTTTTCCAGGATCCGGGATTTATCATAGGAAATAGTGGGATAGACAGCGATGCCGGCTGTCAGGGTTTTGCCGGTTTGCCTGGCAAATTCGGTTTTTATCCGCTCCACGGCTTTTTGGCAGGCAGGAATATCGGTTTCCGGTAGAACAACCCCAACCTGAAAATTGTCCATCAGCCCCCATAGGCCGCCGGATTCCGGGCAAAAATGGTCTGTCTGGCGCATCAGGGCAATTAATAGTTCATTCGGATTTAATCGGTCCGCCAACTCGTCGATCTGAAGCATCAATGCCCCGAAACGGTTCGCCGCCGCCACGTGCGCCATGCTTTTTTCGAGAAACGCCGCCTCCCCTAAAACGTCCGGGAACTCGGATCGGACGGCCTCAAAGGAAAAATTTTCCAGGGAGAGGGTGTCGGCTGACGGCTCGCTGTCGGATTTGGCCAAAAGAAACTGTGATTGAAAATCCTGTTCTTCAGTTAGATGGGTCATGTCCGGCCTCATTTAGAATTTGAGTAATAGCGGTGGCTATGGTTTCGAGCTCATCATTTTGAACGGTACGCATATCCATCAGTATCCGGTCGTCTTCGATCCGAACAATCACCGGGGGCTTGTGCTGACGCAGGCGGGTGCCCAGGGCTTTTGCGGAAAGCCCCGGCGCGCGGATCGCCACACATTTGCTGGGCAATTCCAGAAGGGGCAGCGAGCCCCCGCCGGCCCGCGAGGATGCGGCAATGATTTCGGGATGGATGCGGTTTTCGGTTTTGCTTTCCAGCATGGATTTCAATTTTCCGGCTTTTTCTTCAATATCGCTGATTGCAGCGGTGATCATCTGCAGGGTGGGGATGTTCTGGATGGCCCGGGATTCATCCCGGTAGGCCCGAAGCGTACTTTCAAGGCCGGCAAGAGTCAGTTTGTCGATCCGAAGCGCCCGGGTTAAGGGGTTTTTTTTGATCCGGTCGATGATCGGTTTTTTACCGACAATAAGGCCCGCCTGCGGTCCGCCCAGGAGCTTGTCGCCGCTGAAGGTGACGATATCGATGCCGGCGGCTAAGGATTCCTGGACCGTGGGCTCTTTCATGAGTCCGTATTTGGAAAAGTCGATGAATGTGCCGGAACCAAGATCTTCCATCACCGGCAGATGATGTTCTGCCCCGAGTTCTGCCAGTTCAGGGAGGCTCACCGCCCTGGTAAACCCCACAATGCTGAAATTGCTGGTGTGGACTTTGAGCAGCAGGCCGGTTTCATCAGAGATAGCGTTCTGATAGTCGGACACATGAGTACGGTTGGTGGTTCCCACCTCTTTTAATACGGCCCCGCTTTTTGACATTACATCTGGAATGCGAAATGATCCGCCGATTTCAACGAGTTCGCCCCGGGACACGATCACCTCCTTTTCGCGGGCGATGGTATCAAGGCTTAACAGCACGGCCGCGGCATTGTTATTGACCACCATGGCGGACTCTGCGCCGCTTATTTCACAGATCAGATCTTCGACCACGGAATAACGGGAGCCGCGCTTGCCGGTGGAGAGATCAAATTCCAGGTTGGAATACCGGCTGGCCACGGTCTGCACCTGGGAAAGCGCCTCGCCGGATAAAAGGGAGCGGCCGAGATTGGTATGCACGACCACGCCCGTGGCATTGATCAGCCGGTCCAGGTTCAGGGCCATGGCCGATTCAACCATGGCATGGACTTTTTCAAGAATGGCCTCTTCGGATATCAGGCAATGGCTGACCTGATCCGGCTGGGAAAGGATTGCCTTTCGGAAATGACCGATCACGTCCCGCACCGCCTGGGTGACAACCCGTTTGGGGATGTCAGCAAACAGGCCTTTTTGGTGGATCATCTCAAGAACGGCATCAACGCCCGGCAGCTGCCTGAGCAGATTCTGCTGGGATTCGCTGATATCCTTTTTTTTCTGGGTGCTCATGCCCGTCCGTGTTAGTATCAATGATCCGAAGTGCGATCAAGTATTGGATTGATCAGTTATTATTGTCAAATAAGTTGTAATCTTATATCATTTCAGAATAATAGTTTTCAACAGGTTTTTGAGTAACTAGAACCGGAGGTTCTTGTGCGACAGCCCAGAGATTATATTATTTTTCCCCTGGATGTGCCGAGTCTGGCAGCGGCAGAAGATTGCGTGCGGCAATTAGCGGGCCATGTCGGCATGTTCAAAGTGGGGCTTGAGCTTTTCATCCAATGCGGCCCGGCGGTGATGACAATGATCCGGGAAAACAGCGATGCCGGGGTTTTTCTGGATTTGAAACTCCATGATATTCCGGCCACGGTGGAGCGGGCCATGGCCCGGGTGGCGGCGTATGGTGTTGAATTAGCCACGGTGCATATCGGCGAAAGCCAAAAGATGCTTGAGGCGGCGGTAAAGGGCGCCGGCAATAAGGTAAAAGTGCTCGGCGTCACCGTTTTAACCAGTGTTTCCGGGCAAGATATTGCGGATGCCGGTTTTTTGCCTGAGTATGCGGAAGATGTCTTTCAACTGGTCGAACGTCGCGCGGAAGGGGCCAGGGCTGCGGGATGCGCAGGCATCGTGTGCGCCGGCACTGAAGTGGCGGAAATCAAATCCCGTTTTGGCAGGGATTTTTTGGCGATCACCCCGGGCATTCGGCCGGCCTGGGAGAAAACCGCCGGGGATGATCAAAAGCGGATCGTGACGCCGGCCGATGCCATTTACGGCGGTTCGGATTATCTGGTGATCGGGCGGCCGATCCGGGATGCAGCGGACCCGGCACGAGCCGCCCGGCGGATCGGTGATGAAATTGCCGCAGCGATTACATCACGACCAGCCGATAAATAATGATCCCGGCAATAACCGCCGCCAGGCATAGCGTCACCAGCAGCTGGTCAGGCTTAAAATGTTTTAGCGGCGGCACTATTCCGCCGCATCCAGGCCGAAAGCGTTATGCAGGGACCGGACCGCCAGTTCCGTATATTTTTCCTCAATCACGCATGAGATGCGGATTTCCGAGGTGCTGATCATCAGTATATTGATGTTTTCATCAGCTAGGGTGGCAAACATTTTCGAGGCCACCCCGGAGTGACTCCGCATACCTACGCCGATTACCGATACTTTGGCGATATTTTCATCCCCTAACACCTCTTCCGCCTCGATTTCCTTGGCGGTCTGTTTTGATATCTCCATGGCTCCTTTATAATCGCTTTTGGACACAGTAAATGTCAAATCGGTCATATGGCCGGCGCGGGTATTCTGAATGATCATATCGACACCGATCCCCGCAGCGGATACCGGGTTTAAAATCCGGGAGGCGATGCCGGGCCGATCCGGTACTTTTCGCAGGGTGATCCGGGCCTCGTTTTTGTTATGGGTGACGCCGGAGACCAAAACCTGTTCCATATTTTCATCTTCATTGACCACCATGGTACCTTCCTCCTCGTGAAACGATGATCGCACATGAATCGGGACGTTGTATTTCTTGGCGAATTCAACTGACCGGATCTGCAGCACTTTGGCGCCAAGGCTTGCCATTTCAAGCATTTCATCATAGGCAATCCGGTCAAGCTTGCGGGCCTTATGGCAGATATTGGGGTCTGCCGTATAGATTCCGTCAACGTCGGTGTATATTTCGCATTTATCCGCTTTTATCGAGGCGGCCACGGCCACAGCCGAGGTATCGGAGCCCCCTCTGCCCAGGGTGGTGATGTCGCCTTTGGCATCTGCGCCCTGAAAACCGGCCACGATCACAATGTTTTTTTCCTTTAATAAATCTTTAATGCGATTGGCACGGATATCCAGTATACGGGCTTTGCTTGATTTGCTGTCAGTCAGAATTTCCGCCTGATAGCCCAAAAGCGAGTGTGCGTTATACCCCATTTCAATGAGGGTCATGGCCATTAACGCCACCGTCGTCTGCTCACCGGTGGCGAGCAGCACATCCAGTTCCCGCTTATTCGGGGTTGCGGATATTTCTTCCGCCGAATGGAGCAGCTGATCCGTCACCCCGCTCATGGCGGAGAGAATCACCACCACATCATTTCCCTGATCATAGGTTTTGACAATCCGACGGGCCACATTGCGGATCCGGTCCAGATCGCCCACCGAGGTGCCGCCGTATTTCTGTACAATGAGTCCCATAATTATCCCTCGTCCACATAAAAGTCATTTTTTAGATCCCGTATCAAATTCGCGGGAGGGCGTCCATAGAAAAAAACCTGAAAATGCCGGGTGTCATCGCCCGTCATGCCAATGGATATTTCCATGTCCAATGCCAGAAACCCTTCGGGCAGCCGGTCCGCCCATTCGATGGCCACCACCCCGCTGCCGTCGGCAATATCGTCGAACCCGATATCAGTTAATTCATCTGTACTGATGAGTCTGTAAAGATCAACATGACAAAGCGGCAGCCGGCCGGGATATTCGTTGATAAACGTATAGGTGGGGCTGGTCACCGGGTAGTGATCCGGCACGGAAAGCCCCCTTGCCAGCCCCTGGACGAAAACGGTTTTCCCACATCCGAGATCGCCGGTCAGGCCGATGATCGCCGGGCTTTGCAGTGCGTCTCCGATGATCTTTCCCAGACGCCGGGATTCTTCCGGTGATGCCGTATGGATGGTCAGGTGCATAGGCGTTGACAGTCTCGATATTGGACTTCTAAGTAACTTTGGGTATTAGGTTTTGGGTATTAGCTATTAGGTAAATGAAATCAAACCCTTATGCTTTAAGAAGTTCACAGCTCACGATTCACGGTTCCAGTTCACAGTTCACAGTTCATAGTTCACAGTTCACGGTTCACAGTTTAAAAGACTCAGCGCTTTTGGCTATGGAAAAGGCTTATAAAAAAGGGCAATTTCCTTTAAGTCCCTCCTTTGGCAAAGGGGGATTTAGGGGGATTTTTCATCATGGCCCAATACAAATCCCCCTAATTTCCCCTTTTTCAAAGTGGGGGTGCGGCACAGCTCAAGGTTTACAGTTTGAAAAACTCAGGGCCTCAGTGCCTTTAAAGTTATTTATAGGCTCGGTTTCGGGCAAACGGCCCGGGGGGATTACTTCCAATGAATTAAACAATATATGTTGTTATTCCAGATCGTTTTGCCACTGTCATGCCGAGGAGCGCAAGCGACGAGAAATCTTATTTGAAAGATTTCTCGCTGTCACTCGAAATAACAGTATGGACGGATTTTCAGGGTCCTTTTAAGTTGCCTTCTGCAAAAATGCCATCATGACGGCATAAACCGTTTTTTGCGAAGCCATCATGCCTGTATGGGTACCTGACTAGTATACGCCGCGGGCAAGGGCTCCTCACTCATTAAATGTTTTATTATCACGGGGAGCTGGTTCATCACATCCGATGCCAGGTAGCCGAAAGGGCCCATGGCGTGGGCAAGCTCATCTGCCGCCGCCCCATGCACAAAAACCCCGATCTGCGCGGCTGCCTCCGGCGAATACCCCTGGCAGATGAATCCGCTGATTAGCCCGGTCAGGACATCGCCCATGCCGCCGGAAGCCATGCCCGGATTG
>DATGCF010000091.1:0-3332 GCA_035312245.1 Desulfosalsimonadaceae bacterium | reverse complement strand
GCATGTTTTTTTTATTGCCCTGAAATTTGTTTTTTGTTAACCATTATAAATTTATCAATTTGAAATTGGAACGCTCAATTTAGGCAATAGCCAATCCACACGTTCCGGGACCGGCTGGGTCGGGTGCTTACTCTCAAGTGGGCCCGCCGGAAGGATCGGAACGGCGGTAAAACCCAAAAAAGGAGATGTTTATGAACTACGTAACAATGAAAGAACTGCTCGAGGCCGGGGTTCACTTCGGCCACCAGACCCGGCGATGGAACCCGAAGATGAAAAGATATATCTTCGGCGCGCGTAACGGCATCTACATCATTGACCTGCAGCAGACGGTTAAGAAATTTAAGACCGCCTGCGATTTTGTGGCCGACACCGTGGCGGACGGGGGCACGGTTCTTTTTGTGGGAACCAAGAAGCAGGCCCGGGATACCATTTATGAAGAAGCCAACCGGTGTGAGATGTTCTACGTGCATAACCGCTGGCTGGGCGGTATGCTCACCAATTTCCAGACGGTCAAGAAAAGCATTGACCGGCTCAACTATTTGAACAACATCGAAAATGACGGCTCCATCAGTATGTATCCCAAAAAGGAGCAGCTCTATCTGCAAAAGGAGCGGATCAAGCTGGACGCCAATCTGGGGGGAATTCGCAATATGAAGTCCCTGCCGAAGGCCATCTTTATCATTGATCCGAAAAAGGAATCCATTGCTGTCCACGAAGGCCGGCGCCTTGGGATTCCGATCGTGGCGGTTGTGGATACTAACTGTGATCCGGATATGATTGATTACGTGGTGCCCGGCAATGATGACGCCATCCGGGCGATTAATCTGCTGACCTCCCGGGTTGCGGACGCCTGTGCAGAAGGCGTCCATCGCCGCGAGGAGCGGGAGCAGGCAGCGGCTGACAAGGGCGAGGAATCCTTTGAGGGGGCGGCAGCAGCGGCCTCGGGCCAGAAGGAACGCCGGATCATTTCGGATGGCGCTGAAGGGCCGGTGGTTGAGGTGATCCGCAAGGCGGCATCCAATCCGGCCGGGCCGGGCGGAGAAAGCGAATCGGGCGAGTCCGAAGAACCCTCCGGTGGCGAGGAGCCATCAAACAGCGGAGAAGCAGAATAGAATTTTAAAATACCTGACGTAATGCTATTAACTTTAAGCTTCTCGCAAATTCGGCTGTCATTTCGCGCGACAGCGAGAAATCTGTTAAAATCAAGATTCCTCGTCGCTGGCGCTCCTCGGAATGACAGCTGCGGAAGGCTCTAAGTTAGTAACACTGATATCGGACAAATATTAACAAGCGTGGATATGCCCCGCCGATTTCGGCGGGCGCTTTGAACAGGAGAGAAAATTATGGCGACTATTAGTGCGGGCTTGGTAAAACAGCTCCGGGAGCGGTCCGGGGCGGGTATTATGGATTGCAAGGAGGCGCTCACCGAGTGTGACGCCGATCTTGACAAGGCGGCAGATTATTTGCGCAAAAAGGGACTGGCCACAGCCAAAAAACGAGCGGATCGGGTGGCCTCGGAAGGGGTGGTCCAATCCTATATTCATATGGGCGGAAAAATCGGCGTGCTCGTCGAAGTCAACTGTGAGACCGATTTTGTGGCAAAAACCGATGATTTCAAGGAGTTTGCCAAAAACATCGCCATGCATATCGCCGCGTCCAGCCCCTTGGGCATCGTGCCGGAGGATGTGCCGGAAGCAGAGGCGGAAAAGGAACGTGCCATCTACCGGCAGCAGGCTCAGGACATGGGCAAGCCGGAAAATATGATCGAAAAGATTGTTGAAGGCAAGATGAATAAGTTTTACAAAGAAAACTGCCTGATGAATCAGCTGTATGTCAGAAATACCGATTTGACCGTATCGGATTATCTAAATGAGATGATCGCCAGAACCGGCGAAAAAATTACTATCAACCGGTTTGCCAGATTTCAGATTGGCGGGTAACGAACTGTGGCCAGGTCCCTGTATAAACGCGTTATATTGAAGTTGAGCGGTGAAGCCCTTATGGGCGATCTTACCTACGGGATCAGCCCGGAGACGCTTCAGTACATGGCTGACGAGGTGAAGGCTGCCCATGACACCGGCACGCAGATTGCGATCGTGGTGGGTGGCGGTAACATTTTCCGCGGCATGGCTGCGGCTTCCCAGGGCATGGACCGGGCATCCGGGGATTATCTCGGGATGCTGGCCACGGTGATGAACAGCCTGGCCTTGCAGGATGCCCTGGAACGCGTGGGGATGCCCACGCGGGTGCAGTCGGCCATATCCATGCATCAGATGGCAGAGCCCTATATCCGGCGGCGGGCCATCCGGCACCTGGAAAAGGGCCGGGTGGTGATTTTCGCGGCGGGCACCGGCAATCCGTATTTTACCACGGATACGGCATCCGTGTTGCGGGCCGAGGAAATTCACGCGGATGTCTTGTTAAAGGCCACCAAAGTAGACGGGGTTTATGATTCGGATCCGGTCGGGAATAATTCCGCCGTCTTTATTGAGGAAATTAACTACATGGATGTACTCAACCGCCGCCTCAAGGTGATGGATACCACGGCGATTTCTCTGGCCATGAACAATCAGCTGCTTTTGATTGTGTTTAATTTAAAGATTAAGGGCAATATTACGCGGGTGCTTACCGGCGAAAAGATCGGCACCAAAATCTATGAACCTGACCCGACCGGGTAGGATCGGTTGTCATTTCGAGCGGTAGCGAGAAATCTTTATTGCGGGAAAGTAGCCCGCGTTAGAAGAAAGACGGGGGGATGGCGCTATGATTGAAGAGGTCAAGGAAGAAGCCAAGGAGAAAATGGGCAAGTCGATCAGTTCGCTGAAAAGTGAATTGAAGAAGATCCGCACGGGCAGGGCATCGCTCAGCCTGCTTGATGATATCAAGGTGGAGTATTACGGCACCATGACCCCGCTTAACCAGCTGGCCACCCTGTCCGTACCGGAGAGCCGCCTGATTACCATCCAGCCGTGGGATGTGTCTTCTGTGAACAGCATTGAAAAGGCGATTTTAAAATCCAATCTCGGATTAACCCCCTCCAATGACGGCAAAATTATTCGGATCACCATTCCGCCGCTGACCGAGGAACGGCGCAAGGATATCGTCAAGCAGGTCAATAAAATGTGCGAGGATTATCGTGTGGCCATCCGCAATATCCGCCGGGACGCCAATGATATGCTGAAACAGCTGAAGAAGGATGGCGATGCCTCGGAGGACGATGTGTTCAAGGCGCAGGAGGATGTCCAGAAATTGACCGATGAGCACATCAAACAGGTCGACGACATCTACAAGGAAAAAGAGAAAGAAATCCTTGAGCTTTAATCTGGCACAAA
>DATGCF010000090.1:0-2133 GCA_035312245.1 Desulfosalsimonadaceae bacterium | reverse complement strand
CTGGATGAACCCCGCTACGTGATTGAGAATGTTTGCAACTATTTCTATGAAATGCCGGAAAACACGATTCGGGAGCAGACGTTCTGCTGCGGCAGCGGGTCCGGCTTAAACACCGAGGAAGTTATGGATCTGCGTTTGCGGGGGGGCCTTCCCCGGGCCAACGCCGTCAGGCATGTACATGAAAAATACGGTGTGAATATGCTGGCGTGCATATGCGCCATTGACCGGGCAGCATTTCCGCCGCTCATGGAATATTGGGTTCCCGAGGTAGGCACGACCGGCATTCATGAACTGGTGGCCAATGCCCTGGTACTGCCCGGAGAAATCGAGCGGACCACCGACCTTCGGTTCGAACCCCTGAAAGAAGAGGAGGACGAGGCGGATGAATGATAGGGGAATAATCATCACCGGATTAGTTATTTTCGTTATCGTGTTTACCTTTCCCATCTGGTACAACCACGGATCAGCCTCGCAGCCGCCGGAGCCGGAATTGACCAAAAAGGCCAAAAAGGCGGAAAAATGCGTGGAAGAGACCGCCTACATGCGAAAAGAGCATATGCAGATTCTCGATGAATGGCGGGATACGGTGGTTCGCGACGCGAATCGGTTGTATGTGAACGCAAGCGGCAAGGATTTTGAGGCGAGTCTGACAAACACATGCATAGACTGTCACTCCAACAAGGAGGAGTTCTGTGACAAATGCCATGACTATGCATCTGTGGACCCTTACTGCTGGGACTGCCATACCTATCCGGAGGAGGAGAAGTAATGGATGATACGAGACGAAGCTTTTTGAAATTTGCGGGGATCTCAGCTCTGGGGCTGGGCGGCGTTTCGACCCTGGCCGGTCTCCTGCCCGCACCGGCCGGTGGGGCGCAGGGAACATCCGAGCCGTATCTCAAGCAGAGCAAAGAGGCGCTGACCGCCGGCCGCTGGGGGATGGTCGTGGATACGCGGAAATTGACACCCCGCTTGTGCGAGAAGATGATCGCGGCCTGCAATAAGGCGCACAACGTACCGGAGTTGGAAAATAAACGGCATATCATCAAATGGATCTGGACCGATTCCTTTGAGCATGTATTTCCCATGAAGGATGATGAGTATCTGGCCGATCGGCTGCATGACCTGCCCATTCTTGCTTTGTGCAACCAGTGCAACAATCCCCCCTGTGTACAGGCCTGCCCGACAAAAGCCACCTTTCAGCGGGAAGACGGCATTGTCATGATGGATTTTCACCGCTGCATCGGCTGTCGGTTCTGCATGGCTGCCTGCCCGTATGGCTCCAGAAGCTTTAATTTCCGGGACCCCAGGCCGTTTATCAAAAAGGAAAATCCGGATTTTCCCACCCGTATGAAGGGCGTGGTTGAAAAATGCAATTTTTGTGCGGAACGGCTGGCGGAGGGCAAGATGCCGGCATGTGTTGAGGTATCAGAGGGGGCTCTTGTTTTTGGGGATCTCGAGGACGAGAATTCCGAGATCCGGCAGGTGCTGCGGGAGAACTACGCGATTCTTCGCAAACAGAGCCTGGGCACGAATCCTTCGGTTTATTACATCATATGAGGTAAATTATGCTTGAAAAGGCGTTTAAAGGAAGTAAAAGCTACTGGGTTTGGCTGATCGCACTGCTTGCGGTCATCGGCGTTGGATTCGGGTTTTATCTGCGCCAGCTCTCCTTCGGCTTGGGTGTTACCGGTATGAGCCGGGACGTGTCCTGGGGATTCTACATTGCGCAGTTCACCTTTTTGGTTGGAGTGGCGGCCTCGGCGGTGATGCTGGTAATTCCCTATTACCTGCATGATTATAAAAAATTCGGCAAAATTACGGTTCTGGGTGAATTCCTGGCCGTGGCCTCGGTGATCATGTGCCTGCTCTTTATCATTGCCGACCTGGGACAGCCCATGCGGCTGTTTAACGTATTGATCTATCCAACGCCCAACTCCATGCTGTTCTGGGATATGATCGTGCTAAACGGCTATCTTTTGCTGAATATCGTGATCGGATGGAACGTGCTGGATGCGGAGCGAAACGAGGTCCCCCCGCCCAAGTGGACCAAGCCCCTGATCTACCTCTCTATTCCGTGGGCGATCAGTATTCACACGGTAACGGCATTTCTCTACTGCGGTCTGCCGGGCC
>DATGCF010000089.1:0-7693 GCA_035312245.1 Desulfosalsimonadaceae bacterium | reverse complement strand
CGAAGAATGTGTTGATGTCTGCCCGGTTGAGGTATTTGAAATTCAAGATGGTAAATCTGTTCCGGTTAATGCCGAGGAATGCCTCGGCTGTGAATCCTGCATTGAAGTCTGTGAGCCTGGCGCGATTACGGTTGAAGAGATCTAGTGCCCCCTTTCACTTTCAGCTTCCCCGGTTATTCGTTAATCGGGGAAGCTGCTTTGCCTGCCTTTCCCAAGCCTTTACGACAATTATTCATCCAAACTCTTAAATACGCCTATGTCCCTTCTAAGTAACTTAATCGTACTCAGTCCCGCGCGAGCGGGACGGTTCTCGTACTCGTACTCGAAAAAATCAAAAGCCGATTACGAGTACGAGCACGAGTACGAGTACGAATCAGCAGAGATTGAATTTTTAACAAATTTATATCATTAAGTTATTTCTAGCTCGGTCCCGGGCGCACGGGCCAAGGGGGAAAACTTTCAATGGATTTGATGTTTCCTGAAATGGCGGTTGTCCGCCAGTCCCTTATCAGCCGGGAACTTACGGATATAGCCGCAGCGTTTGAGGCGGCGATGGCGCCGATCGGGGGGAGCCTAAGAAGCGGCAACGGCGCATCAGTCGCGGTTTGTATAGGCAGCCGCAACATCAATCATTTGGATGAACTTGTTTTTCAGTGTCTGCGGTTTCTCAAAGACAACGGATTTCGGCCGTTTATCGTGCCGGCAATGGGCAGCCACGGCGGGGCCGCGCCAGAGGGACAAAAGGCGCTGCTCGCTGGTTTTAATATCACCGAGAATACCATGCAGGCGCCCATTGCAGCCGAAATGGGGACTCAGCCGGTCGGCTACCTGACCCCTGATCTGCCGCTCTATATTTCAAATGCTGCGCTCGCTGCCGACTATATCGTGCCCATTAATCGGATCAAACCCCATACCAAGTTCAGCGGCGCCATTGAAAGCGGTATTTGCAAAATGCTGACCATCGGCCTCGGCAAGGCGGATGGCGCGGGCGCATTTCATCGGGCCGCAGTCACCCGGGGCTTTGGCATTATTGAAGGGGCGGCTGAAAAGTTGCTCAGCCGTCTGAACATCCTGTTCGGCGTCGGGGTGCTTGAAGATGGATACGCCCGCCTTTCGTCTATTGACGTCCTGATACCGGAAGAGATTATTTTTCGCGAAAAGGAACTTTTGGAGAAAGCCAGGCAGATGATGCCGGGCATCCCGTTTGATTCCATCGATATTTTAATCATTGATCAGATCGGAAAAGACATCTCCGGTATTGGCATGGATTCCAATGTAACCGGGCGGCATCGGGATATTGCGGGCGATTTTTACACTACCCCGCATGTGAAGCGGATTTTTGTAAGAGACCTCTCCCCGGCCTCGGGCGGCAATGCCAACGGCATCGGATTGGCGGATGTGACCACCCGCCGGGTGGCGGATGCGGTTGACTGGCAGAAAACCTTTGTCAATGCCCTGACAGCCGTTTCTCCGGAAAAAGCCGCCCGGCCCATGTATTTTGAAACTGACCGGGAATGTCTGGCCGCCTGCGCCCAAACCACGGGTATAGGTGAAACCGCGGATTTGCGCATCGTCCGCATTAAGCATACGGCAAGCCTTTCCCACCTTCAGGTATCCAGACCGCTTGAGTACGAGATTCAATCCCATCCGGCTCTTGCCCAAATAAAGGAATGGGCCCCGTTCGCCTTTGATGCATCCGATAACCTCGAGGATTTTATCCCCTATGGATGAACCGGAATGCGCCGTTATTGAAACCCCTCTCGGGCCTGTGGCGATCCGGTATCATACCCTTCCCTTTGAATTAAGGGCTGTGGATTTGCCAGCAGCGTTCTGCCCACAGAATCAGTATGCAGCCGGTAATAGGGATTTTGAAGAACTGCAGCAGATATTCCGGCTCATCCGTGATTATTTCAATGGCCGGTCCATTTGTCCGCCCTGGCATCACCTTGCCATGGGCCATTTGACTGAACTGCAGCGGAAAGTCCTTTACGAAACCGCCAAAATCCCCTATGGATCTCTAAAAACATATAAACAGATATCTGAGGCCATTGGCCGGCCCCGGGCCTATCGGTTTGTCGGCAGCGCCCTTGGCAGAAACCCGTTCCCCCTTATTATACCGTGCCACCGGGTGGTCCGTAATGACGGGCGCATCGGAGAATTCGGCGCCGGTCCGGAAATTAAGCAATGGCTGATCGAGTTTGAGTCCAGCAGGGCGCATGGCTTGCAATAAGAGGTCCAGTATGCTAAGGATTAATATATGAAACAGTATGTTATTGATGAGCTGCGTCCAGCAGAGCACGAAAAATTGAAATCCTACCTGGATTCGCACTGCGGTCCGGCGGAATTGGACAATCTTTACTGGGTACCGCTGGATGCAGCCCTTTATTCGGAGACGCAGACCGCGCATACCGATTGCCAGCCGTTTTATGCCGCCGTTCGGCTGGATGAGCTCTCCATCGCCATTGAGTTTTTGATCCGAACCAAAAACCGCATCCGGTGCGACTGTATCGCCTATGCCACAGATGACCAGAAGGCCTGGCTCATGGATTTTCTGGATGCCATGTTTGAGCGGCTGGAAATACGCGCCTGATAATTAAAAGACCAGAGTGCAGGGATTATGCTGAAAATTATCCCCTTGGGGGGGCTCGGGGAAATCGGGCTGAACATGATGGTGTTTGAAACCGAGGAGACGCTGGTCGTGGTGGATGCCGGTCTGATGTTTCCCGAGGATTATATGCTGGGGGTCGACTATGTGATTCCGGATATGGATTATATCCGGGAGAATCGTTCCCGTGTGGCGGGCATTGTGATCACCCACGCGCATGAGGATCACACCGGCGCGCTGCCGTATCTGCTGAGGGACGTTAATGTGCCCGTGTATGCCACGCCGTTTACCCTGGGCATGATCCGTCATAAACTGGAGGAGCACGGGCTGCTTGAAGCCGCCTCTCTGGTTCCGATTGCGCCGGATCGTCAATTAAGATTGCCGCCGTTTGAGTTTGATTTTATCCGGGTAAACCACAGTGTGGTGGATGGGGTGGGGTTTGCGCTAAGCACCCCGGAAGGGCTGGTGGTCCATACCGGGGATTTCAAGCTGGCCGAGACCACCATCCCGGGAATGATGACAGATATTGACAAGTTCGCCCGCCTTGGAGACCAGGGGATACTCGCCCTGCTCTCGGATTCGACCAATGTGGAACGGCAGGGACATACCATATCGGATGAGCGGGTGGGCGAAACTCTGGGCCGAATCATTGCCCGGAGCAGCGGCCGGGTGATCATTGCCCTGTTCGCATCCAATATCGCCCGGATCCAGCAGGTGGTCAATATCCTCGCCAGCACCCAGCGCAAACTCGTATTTAATGGCAAAAGCATTGAGTTGAGCGCTAGAATCGCCAAGGACCTGGGCCTGCTCCATATTCCGGAAGACCGGGAGATTGATATCGCTCAGATCGACGCCTTTGCCCCGGAAGAGCTGGTGATTTTAACCACCGGCAGCCAGGGGGAGCCCATGTCCGCATTAACCCGGATGTCCGCCGGCATGCACAAGCAGGTCAAGATCGAGCCAGGGGATACGGTGGTGCTGTCTTCCAAATTCATTCCCGGAAACGAAAAGGCGATTGCCAAAATTATCAACAACCTTTTTCGCAAAGGGGCGGAGGTGATCTATGAGACCATCTCTGACATCCATGTCTCAGGCCATGCCTTCCGGGAGGAGTTAAAGATGATGATCAACATGACCATGCCCGACTATTTTATCCCTATCCACGGGGAGTATCGGCATCTGTATCATCACGCGCGGCTGGCTGCGGAATGCGGCATCCCTAAGGAAAATGTGCTGCTTGCGGAAAACGGGCAGATTATCTGCTTTGATGAACAAGGCGGCCGGATGGCAGACGAGGTGGCCACGACCCGGGTCCTTGTGGATGGCAAGGGCATCGGTGATGTGGGCCGGTCGGTCTTAAAAGAGCGGCGGCTGCTTTCGGAAAAGGGGGTGGTCGTCGTGATCCTGGTTATTGATGAGACCACCGGCTTTGTCATTCATGGCCCGGAAATCGTCTCCAAGGGGTTTGTGTTTGAAAGCGAAACCGGGCACATATTAGAAGATGCCAAGTGTATTGTACTGGAAGTGGTTGATGATATGATGGCTCAGCAGCCGCCGGATTCTGCGGCATTTTTGAGAACCCGGCTGCCCGGGGCGCTGCGGGAATACTTTAACTTTACCATGAAGCGAAAGCCCATGGTGGTGCCGGTGATAACGGCGGTGTAGGGCCTAAGTGAAAGCATGTTTAGTAATAGATTAAGAGCAAGATTAAGACTTACTGTGCGGGTTTACCCATGAAGTCCATGCGGAATGAAATATTAGGCATTTTTCTCTTTTTCCTGGTGATATTCACCCTGGTCAGCCTGGTCACCTACAGCCCGGCCGATCCTTCGGTGCATCATGTGGGCACCAGCGGGGCGGTGCATAATTTCTTCGGCCTGATGGGCGCTTATATTGCCGGCATATTCATCGGGCTTTTCGGCATCGGCGCCTTCTGGGTCCCCGTTCTGTTGATGCTTGCCTCGATCCAGTTTTTCAAAGAGCGTTCAGCTCAGGCGCTGATGCTGATCGCCGGCGGCGGCTTGATCCTAACGGTGGTAACCGGCAGCCTTTTTGCCATCTATGGCCAGTCCTATGAGATTCTCGGCAGCCGCTATTCGGCGGGCGGGATGATCGGATATCCTCTGCGAACGCTGCTTTTGAACTATTCCAATGCCACCGGCGCCACGGTGATTCTGGCGGTGTTCTTTATTATCGGCTTTATTCTGACCACCGGGGTGTCATTTCTCGGGGTGCTGCGGAATTTCGGCCGGATGGCGGTGCTGGCTTTAACCCGGATTAAAGGCGTTTATGCCAATTTCAGGGAATGGCGAAAAGCAAAGCAGAAAGAAAAGGCCGCCAAGGTTAAGGCGAAAACGGCCGTCCCCAAAAAAAATCCCCCGAAGAAAAAGAAGCCGCCGCAAAAAGCGCCTGCAGAAGATATCACCATCAAGGAGGCCCCGTGGTCCCAGGAAAAAAAATCGCCGGTGCCGGCGCCCAAGCCTAAACAGCAGGTTTTTGAATCCATGCGGTTTAGCAACGGCTTCCATTTGCCCGCCCTCGAGTTTTTGAAGGATTCGGAAGTTGTGACCGATTCGGTGGATCACGAGCACCTGCGGGAGATGTCGCATTTGCTGGAACAAAAGCTCGATGATTTCGGGGTTAAGGGAAAGGTCGTGACCGTGGCGCCCGGCCCGGTCATTACCCGGTTTGAATTTGAGCCCGCGCCCGGCATTAAAATCAACAAGGTGGTTAATCTGTCGGATGATTTGGCGCTGGCGCTTAAAGCCATGAGCATCCGCATCATCGCCCCAATACCCGGAAAAGCGGCGATCGGTATCGAGGTGCCCAACAAACAGCGGGAAGTGGTGACGATTAAAGATATCATCTCCTCCTCTGAATATGAAAAATCGAAATCCCCATTAACACTGGGTTTAGGTAAAGATATTGTGGGCAGTCCGGTGGTGGCAGATCTACAGACCATGCCGCATTTATTGATTGCCGGTGCCACAGGGACCGGAAAAAGCGTGGCATTGAACACCATGATCTGCAGCCTGTTGTATAAGGCGACGCCTGAGGATGTTAAATTTATCATGATCGATCCCAAGCGGATTGAGCTATCCGCCTATAATGATATTCCGCATCTCATCACCCCGGTCGTGACGGACATGAAGAAAGCCACCAACGCTCTTTTCTGGGCGGTTAAGGAGATGGAGCGGCGGTATCAGCTGCTTTCCGAAAATAAGGTCCGCAATATCAACCAATACAACCGGAAAGTCAAAAAATCCGCTTCAGAGCCGGCGGAACCGGATGCCCCGGTTCTGGAAAAGCTGCCATATGTGGTGCTCATCATTGATGAGCTGGCGGATCTGATGATGGTCTCCTCAAGGGATGTCGAGGTCGCCCTGACACGGCTGGCCCAGATGGCACGGGCGGCGGGTATCCATTTAATCCTGGCTACCCAGCGGCCCTCGGTGGATGTCTTGACCGGCGTGATCAAGGCCAATTTCCCGACGCGGCTTTCCTTTCAGGTATCTTCCAAGACGGATTCGAGAACCATCATCGATGCCAACGGCGCGGAAACGCTGCTGGGCAACGGCGATATGCTGTTTTTGCCGCCGGGCACGGCCAAGCTTCAGCGGATTCATGGACCCTATATCACCGAAGAAGAAGTCTCAGGCATTATTGAATTTCTGAAAACTCAGAAATCGCCGGATTATAACGAAGAAGTGCTGGAAAAGCAGACCTCTGAGAAAAACGGGTCTGAGGAAAAGGACTATGATGAGCGCTATGATGAGGCCGTGGCCCTGGTTGCCCGCACAGGACAGGCATCCATCTCCATGATCCAGCGGCACTTAAGAATCGGCTATAACCGGGCCGCCCGTATTATCGAAGTAATGGAGGAGGAGGGGGTGGTTGGGCCGTCGGACGGGGTGAAGCCGCGGGAGGTGCTTGTGCGGAATTATGAGGAGATGTCGTAAACAAAGGTATAGGGTGTAAGGTATCAGGTATAGGGTGTAAGGTTTATGCTGGATGATGTGTTGATTGATTCTGTTAAGGGGTTTTTGGATAAGGATGAAGGCCGCCGGCTTTATGAAACGGCGGAGCTGGCTATCCGCATGGGGCCGTGTCTTGAAATCGGCAGCTACTGCGGCAAGTCCGCGCTTTATCTGGGAGCCGCCTGCCGGGAGAACAACGGTATTCTTTTTTCCATTGACCACCATCGCGGATCAGAGGAGCAGCAGCCCGGCGAGGGCTATTTTGATCCCGATACCTATGACCCGAAAACCGCGATGATTGACACTCTGCCGACATTCCGGCAGACGCTTTTTAGGGCCGGCCTGGAAGACGTGGTGGTGCCGATAGCCGCCCGTTCGGCAGCGGTCGCCCGATTCTGGTCAACTCCCTTAAGCCTTGTTTTTATAGACGGCGGTCACACCTATGAGGCTGCGGCGGGTGATTACACCGCTTGGGCGGGCCATATCATGGCCGGTGGCTACCTCCTGGTCCATGATATTTTTAAAAATCCGGAAGAGGGGGGCCAGGCCCCGTATTACATCTACCAATTGGCCCTTGCCTCAGGCCTTTTCAAAGAACTGCCCATTACCAAAACCTTGGGCGTCCTGCAGCGCCGCTTGCCCACCGAACCCTTAGTTTCCGCCAACATCTGACTAAAATTACCAACAGCCACTCCGTTATTTTGGAAACCTCTATATATTGTGGGTCTATTTGGAGTCGATCTGCTAGATATAGCTTTTTACTGTACGTACTCCAAAGTTGAGTTTCCTGGGCAGCAATATAGAAAAAATTTGCAATGTCAGGATTCAACTGTTGCTGGGGCTTCCACGTATTTACTTTAATGCTAAAAGCTTTTAACAGATTAGCAAAGCAGCATGATCCTTTTAATCAGAAGCAACTGCTTTGTTATTTTTAGGATTGTCATCGGGTTGTCAAAGCGATCTTGACCATTGTTTTTTGTCCGTTCTCGGATGCATGCAACGTGAGCTGGCTTTTCCCTTTGCTCAGTTGAAGTATACCCGTGAGGCCCTGGACCATGGTCATTCCAGGTTGCCAACCCCGGCTGCTCATTGTCTGCTTGTAAAACCTGAT
>DATGCF010000088.1:0-2598 GCA_035312245.1 Desulfosalsimonadaceae bacterium | reverse complement strand
GCCGGGCGATAACGTAAAGATCAAGGCGGAGCTGATCACGCCGATAGCGATGGAGAAAGAGCTTCGGTTTGCGATCCGCGAAGGTGGCCGGACGGTCGGCGCCGGCGTCGTCAGTGACATCATCGAATAAGACCGAGAGATGAGTTTCTATGATAACGAATTCTAAAATCAGAATACGCTTGAGAGCATACGATCATAAACTGCTTGATCAATCCGCCCGGGATATTGTAGATACGGCCCGGAAAACAGGGGCGAAGATCGTTGGGCCGATTCCGCTGCCCACGCGGATTAATAAATATACCGTGCTGCGTTCACCCCATGTGAACAAAAAGTCGAGAGAGCAGTTTGAAGTCCGGACCCATAAGCGACTGCTAGATATTCAGGATCCCACCCAGCAGACGGTGGATGCCTTGATGAAGCTTGATCTGTCGCCGGGTGTGGACGTGGACATTAAACTGTAGCGAGAATGTGGTGACGGTTATGAGTAACGGATTATTAGGTAAAAAGCTCGGTATGACCTCAGTTTTCGGCCATGATGGCCGCTATCTGCCGGTGACAGTGATTGAGGCGGGCCCCTGTACGGTCACCCAGATCAAAACCCGGGCAACTGACGGATATAACGCCCTGCAACTGGGGTTCGGGGAAAAGAAAAAGTCCCGGGTTAATAAGCCCCTTCAGGGGCATTTTGCCAAAAGCGGAGAGCAGTGCTTTGCCTATGTCGGAGAGTTCCGGGTGGATAACCCAGATGAATTCGTGGTCGGCCAGGAGATCACGCTGGATATGTTTTCCGTCGGCGATCAGGTCGAAGTATCCGGAAAAACCAAGGGCCGGGGGTTTTCCGGGGTGATTAAACGGCACGGGTTCCATCGGGGCCCCAAGACCCATGGCAATAGGAATTACCGCCTGCCCGGCTCCATCGGCATGAGCGCCTGGCCGTCCAAGGTGGCCAAGGGCAAAAAGATGCCCGGCCGGTACGGCAATGCCCGGCAGACAATTAAAAATTTGGAAATCGTCGATATCCGGCCCGAGGATAACCTGATTCTGGTCAAAGGGGCGGTCCCAGGTCCGGCCAGTGGCCGTATTGAAATTAAGAAGCGCGGCTGAAGGACGTTACATAAGAATTCGAGGAAATGAGGCAAATCATGGCTGTCGTTGACGTCAAAAATATAGCGGGTGGCAAAGTATCAGAGTTGGAACTGCCCGACAGCATATTCAATGTATCTGTGAAAAAGAGCGTGCTCCACGATGTGGTTCGGAGTCAGCTGGCGGCCCGGCGGCGGGGAACCGCTGCGGTCAAGCACCGTTCGGATGTAAAGGGCTCCGGCGCCAAGATGTTCCGTCAGAAAGGCACCGGCCGGGCCCGGCGGGGCGATATCAAGAGCCCGCTGCTCAAAGGCGGCGGCGTGACCTTCGGCCCCGAACCCCGCTCCTATGCATTCAAGATTCCCAAAAAGGCCCGGCGGTTGGCGCTTAAGATGGCCATCAGCAGCAAGCTGCAGGCAGATACGCTGGTGGTGCTGGATAAATTCGATTTGGAGCAGATAAAGACGAAGGCTGTCGCTTCCGCGATTGATTCGCTTAACTTGGAGAAGCCGCTGATCGTCATTGATAAAGCGGACAAGACGCTGGAGCTTTCCGCCCGGAATATTCCCGGGGTAAAGGTGCTTCGCGTGGACGGCTTAAATGTGTATGACATTTTGAATCATCAGCACCTTGTTTTGCTGGAGCCTTCGATAAAAGAAATCGAGGGGAGGCTGGCCGCATGAGAACATACGAAATTATAAAAGCGCCGCTTGACACGGAAAAGACGAACCTGCAGAAAGAATTCCACAATAAGGTCTCTTTTGAGGTCGATCCGACGGCTAACCGGGTGGAAATCCGGAAAGCGGTTGAACATATCTTTGACGTCAAGGTCCAGTCCGTCCGCACCATGCATGTGCGGGGCAAGCTCAAACGCCGCGGCCGCATCGTCGGGCGGCAGAAAAACTGGAAAAAAGCCATTGTGACGTTGATGCCCGGCAGTCGGATCAACTTTTTTGAAGGCGTTTAAGTGGGGAGACGATAAATGGCAATAAAACGAGTGAAACCGACATCACAAGGGCGCCGCTTCCAGGAGTATCCGACTTTTGTGGAGATCACCAAGAAGGAGCCGGAAAAGCGGCTTTTGCGCCGGCTCACCAAATCCGGCGGAAGAAACGCCAATGGCCGGATGACCATGCGCTACCGCGGGGGCGGCCATAAACGGCAATACCGCCTGATCGACTTTAAGCGGGAAAAAGACGGCGTCCCGGCCAAAGTGGCGACCATTGAGTATGATCCGAACCGGTCCGCGCGAATTGCCCTTCTGCATTATGCGGACGGCGAAAAACGCTATATTCTGGCCCCGGCCAGAGTTAAGGTCGGCGATACGCTGATGTCCGGGCCGGATGCGGAAATTCGCCCGGGCAATGCGATGCCCTTAAGAAATATTCCGCTGGGCACCCAGATCCATAATATCGAACTGCGGGCCGGAAATGGCGGCCAGATCGTCAGAGGTGCCGGCGGGTATGCGCAGATTACGGCCAAAGAGGGTAAATATGCCACGATCCGCCTTCCCTC
>DATGCF010000087.1:0-13554 GCA_035312245.1 Desulfosalsimonadaceae bacterium | reverse complement strand
AGGCGTAAAAATTTTGGCCGTAAACGGCTTTTGGGTCTGAATGATCCGGGCCAAAATTGAACTTTTTAACACCCTTTCGTACTCGTAATCGGCTTTTAATTTTTTCGAGTACGATTACGAGTACGAGAACCGCCCCGCTTGCGCGGGGCTGATTACGATTAAGTTACTTATAAGACGGCCCATGCAGGAAATTCTTCAATACCTGTTTTCAGGCATCACCAGCGGTGCGATCTATGCGGTTATCGCCGTTGGGTTTTCCATGCTATACAATTCCACGGAATTGATTAACTTCGCCCATGGCGAATTCGTCATGCTGGGGGCATTGAGCATGGTAACGTTAAGCGGGCCGCTTGGGCTTCCGCTTATTCCGGCATTCCTGGTCTCTGTTATCGGCGTGGCCTGCCTGGGCATGCTCTTTGAACGGCTGGCCATTCGGACGGTGCGGCATCCCAACCCCATCGTTTTAATCATCATCACGGTGGGGGCGTCCATATTTCTAAAGGGCGTGGGTATGCTTGTCTGGGGAAAGAATGCGCATACCATTCCTCCGTTTACGGATCATCCGCCCCTTGATATCGCCGGCGCCAAGCTTCTTTTCCAGAGCATATGGATCGTGGTGATCGTCCTCTTGATGGCCGCCGGGCTGCATCTCTTTTATAAAAAATCGCTAACCGGAAAAGCCATGGAAGCCTGCGCCATCAGCCAAAAAGCCGCCTGGCTGGTGGGGATCCCCTCAAAATTCATGACACTTTTGGCATTCGGCTTAAGTACGGGCATGGGCGCGGTGGCCGGGGTGATTATCGCCCCGATCACCATGTCCAGCTATGACATGGGGACCATGCTTGGCTTGAAAGGCTTCTGTGCGGCCATGCTGGGCGGACTGGGCAGCCTATGGGGCTCGCTCATTGGCGGGCTTTTGCTGGGAGTCCTGGAAGCCCTGGGGGTCGGCCTGGTATCCTCCGGCTTAAAAGACGCTATTGCGTTTCTGCTGCTTTTGTTCATCCTCTATGTCCGGCCGGGCGGCATTATCAGCTCAGCCAATGTGGAACGGTTTTAACAATATAACATCCGAAATTCTGATTTTAAATGACTAATCGAGCCACCTGGTTCCGAATCGCCTATACTGCCATGGCCGGCATCGTGATCCTGACCGGAATACTGGTCAGCAATGCCTATCATTTGCAGCTGTTGACCTTCATCGGCATCAATACACTGCTGGCTTTGGGGCTTAATATGCTGATGGGCTATGCCGGCCAGATTTCCCTTGGCCATGCCGCCTTTTATGGCATCGGCGCCTATACCACGGCCATTTTAACCGTGCATTACGGCATTTCTCCCTGGATGGCGCTGCCAGCCGCGATTCTCATCGCCATGGCAGTGGCCTACATCGTGGGCGTGCCCACCCTGAAGCTCTCCGGCTATTATCTTGGCATGGGCACCCTTGGTTTTGGCATGATTGTCCACATCCTGTTTCGCGAATGGAGCAGCGTGACCGGCGGGGCCTCCGGCTTTATCGGCATTCCGCCGCTTGAGCTGGGCCCCATCTCTTTTACCTCGGGCCGCAATTATTTTTATTTGGTTTGGGCCCTGGTGCTGCTGAGCATCATCATCTGTCAGCGGATCATCGACTCGCGGATCGGCCGGGGGCTGCGCGCCATCCATGACGGCGAAAAGGCCGCCAAAGCGGTGGGGGTCAACACCAGCGCCTTAAAACTTCAGGTATTCGTGTTAAGTGCGGCATTAAGCGCCCTTGCCGGCTTTCTGTATGCCCATCTGGTCTATTTCATCAGCCCGGGCACCTTTGATTTCATCACCTCGATCCGAATGGTAACCATGGTGGTGATTGGCGGCATGGCTAGTATCTGGGGGGCCTTGCTAGGGGCCTCGCTTTTAACCCTGTTGCCCGAATGGCTGCATTCATTTTCTGAATTCGAAATGGTGGTCTATGGCCTGGTGCTGATGACGGTGATGATTTTTCTGCCTCAGGGCCTGACCCGCGGTCTAATGGATCTCTATGAGCGATCAAAAAAAAGCCAAACCTGATAACCGGCCGCTTCTTGAGGTGTCCGCGGTGTCCAAATCCTTCGGCGGCGTGCATGCGGTCCGGGATGTCAGTTTTTCGCTCATCCCCGGCACCATTACCGGTTTGATCGGGCCGAACGGGGCCGGCAAAACGACGCTTTTTAATCTGATTACCGGCGTTTTTCCGGCAAACCGCGGTCAAATAACCTTTGACGGGACCGCCACCCATAAATTTCGGATTAATGACCTTGTCAGCCGTGGCATCGCCCGGACCTTTCAGAATGTGGAGCTTTTTGAGAGCATGACCGTTCTTGAAAATATTCTCGTGGGCCAGCATACCCGGACCCGTTGCGGTATATGGGGGAGCATTTTCCGCTTTCCCTGGGTGCGCCGGGAAGAGCGGCAGGCCCGTGAAAACGCCATGACGCTGCTAACGTCTGTGGGCATTGACGCATACGCCGATCAACCAAGCGGCGATCTGCCGTTCGGCTGGCAGCGGCTGCTTGAGCTGGCCCGGGCGCTTGCGGCCCAACCCAAGCTGCTGCTGCTTGATGAGCCGGCTGCCGGCCTAAATATTACGGAGACCGCCCAGCTCGGCGAATTGATTCAAAAAATCCAGCAACAGGGCATCACCATCCTGCTTGTGGAACATGATATGAGCCTTACCATGACAGTGTCGGACAAAATTATCGTTCTTGACCAGGGCCAAAAGATCGCCGAAGGCCTGCCCCGGGAGGTTCAGGAGAATGAAGCGGTGGTCAAAGCCTATCTGGGTACCACGGAAAACTGATTTAAATATGAAGATGAAGTAGCTCTTATGCTCCGCATACGAAACCTGAAATGCTATTATGGCCGGATCATGGCCATTAAGGGCGTAAGCCTTTCCGTGGCCAAAGGCCGGATCATCACCCTGATCGGCGCGAACGGGGCCGGTAAAAGCACCATCCTGTCGGCGATCTGCGGCCTGCTTAAAACCTGGGAGGGCGAAATCTATTTTGAAGATACGCCATTGAAGGGCCTGGACCCGCCGAACGTGGTCAAACTGGGCATCAGCCTAGTGCCGGAGGGCCGGCTCATCTTCCCGCCGCTTTCGGTAATGGACAACCTGAAGCTGGGCGCCTATACCCTATACCGCAAAAATCAGGGGCCGGACGCCGCGGATATCCTGGATCATGTCATGTCCCTTTTTCCCATCTTAAGCGAGAGGGCCAAACAACCTGCCGGCACGCTATCCGGCGGGGAGCAGCAGATGCTCGCCATTGGCCGGGCGCTTATGGCACGGCCCCGGCTGCTATTGCTGGATGAGCCATCCATGGGGCTGGCCCCGCAGATTGTGGAAAAAATTTTCCAAACCCTGGAATTTTTGCGGAGCGAGGGCTACACGATCCTCCTGGTCGAGCAGAATGCCCGGGCCGCCCTTCAGGTGGCGGACCGGGGCTATGTGTTTGAAACCGGCGCCGTGGTGCTTCAGGGCGAGGCCGCAGAGCTCATGGAAGACCAGGATGTCAAGCGCGCTTTTCTGGGAAAGGATTATGGAGACTTTTATGAAGAACGCCAATGATATCGACCTTATGACGGTGGATGAAAAGAACCAGCTGCAGCTCGAACGTCTGCAGAGCACGATCAACCGGGCCTTTCGCCATGTTGCCTTCCACCAGCAACGGTTTGACGAAGCCGGCGTGGACCCGACCAAAATTCAATCCATCCAGGATATTGCCCTGCTCCCGTTTATGCAGCGAAAGCACTTGAGCGAGCATTATCCTTACGAGCTCTTTGCCGTGCCCCTCCGGGACATCGTCCGCATCCATACCGCCCCCGGCACCACGAACAACCCGACAGTCAGCGGCTACACCCCTCAGGATTTGCATACCTGGCAGCAAATCCTCTCCCGCGCATTGAAAGCGGCCGGCGTAACCCCCCACGACATTCTTCAGATCACCCTTACCCCGGGGCTTGCCAACTGGGGCCGGGATTACAAAAGCGGGGCCGAACTCATAGAGGCCAGCGTGATCCCGAATATCCCGCTCTCCATTGAAAAAAAACTCATGGTGCTAAGGGACTACAAGACTTCGGTGCTGGTCACCACGCCCGCGCTCGCCATGGAACTGGCCGCCTACATTAAGGAGCAACGGATCAACACCAATGCCCTGGAGCTTGCCACCCTGATCCTGGCCGGGGATCTGATTCCGCCGGAAAACCGCCGCTTCATTGAAGAGACGCTTCATGCCACGGTGTGGCTGCATTACGGGTTAAGCGAGGTGCCGGGCCCGGCCATCGCTTTTGAATGCCCCGCCCATGAGGGCCTGCATGTCAATGAGGACCACTTCCTGGCAGAAATCGTCGATCCGGATACGGGGGCGCCTATGCCCGAGGGGCAAGCTGGCGAACTGGTGCTCACCACCCTGACCACCCGGGCCTTTCCATTGATTCGCTTTCGAACCGGTGACAAGGCCAGCTTTTACAATGAGGGCTGCACCTGCGGCCGCTCGCTTAGGCGCATTAAATGGCATCCGGGGCGTACCGATGAGATTATGAATATCGATGGCGTAAACGTGCACGGCCAACTCGTCCTCGCCAATCTGGAAAAAACGATGGGTTCCATGCCCTCCCCGGTTCGATTTTTCGTTCAGCAGGCAAAGGAGAAAAAACATCTTGAAATCTGGGTGCCGGTATCCGGTGAAATCTTCTCAGATGAAATCAAGGAGCTTGAAAAGCTGATCCATCACGCGGAAAACAGGCTCCGGGAGAATTTGGGCGTGCCGGTAGATATTCGGCTCAAGGAAAAAATGGATGGCTAAAAACCCCCGCCAATTGCACAGGCAAAATGGCGGGGACTTTAGGCGGTTTCAGCTGGTTTAAGCCACGGGTAACCGGCGTATCCTGAAAGACATGCCCCCGGGGGGATGACGCCGAATGATAAGAAAGGCTTGCCAGCAGGGGTTTATTACTGCTCCACCGTCTCAAAGGAGACCACTTCAACTTCCAGCCCCTCAGGAAGTTTTTGCGGTTGCTTTCCGCTTTGATCCATCAGGAAAGCCACCCCGCGGAAACTAAAATCTTCTTCAGCCCCCACAGTCAGATAGCTGATGGTATCCTTCTGCTCCGGTGTTTTCTCATAATCAGAGACAAACCATTTGCCATTTACGAGGACTTCGCCGCAGGACTTGCAGAAGCCGGTAACAACTAAGTTCTTGACATCCACATCACCGACGTTCTCCACCGTCCCCTTGGCATCTATAACCCACGAATGATCCGTATCCTGGCGAATGTTAAATTCTTCTTCACTGACAATGACTTTCCCCTGTTTTTTCTCGCCGCAGGATGCAATCATCAGACTTGCCATCAGCAAACAAAGCCCAAAGATTGACAGGCGGGCAACAGTCCTCATAGACATCTCCTTTCCTTTCGTCGGGTTAGATATATGCAGATAGTGAGTGGATACCAGAAATTGATGGATTAATCAAACATGATAACTCAAAACGTGTCAATAAAAATTTACACGCTCCAAGCATTATGATTGCTGTATTCAAGCCCGGTTTTAAGCTTCAATCCGGTGTTCGCGAAGATTCTATGGCAGACGGGAAATTTACCATTTGATAATAAAGCAGATTATTCATGACCGGGTCAGAATTTTCCCTTGCTTCCCCGATGACATTCGGATAACAATAGGGCTATACGGAGAATACCTTGTACGAAATCGGAACATTGATGCATTCTTAAAAGGGGGAGCCATGAAAAAACGCATCATCCTTCTTCTCTTCGCACTGAGTTTCATTTTATGTGCATCCACCAACGCTTTCTGCCAGACGGAAAACCTGGTTACTAATCCGGGATTTGAACAAAAGGGGGATAACACGCTTGCCGCGGGCTGGCAGACCAAAACATATCGGGGTACCGAAGTCGAGTTTACACTGGATGAAAAGGTCCATCACAGCGGTGATTTGGCTTTCAAGGCGCGGTTTGCCGGAGGGGGCGGCAGCGCCATGCTCTTTCCCAAGAAAAACATTGACCAGGTGCCCCCCGGCCAGACTTATAAAATCAGCCTATGGATGAAAGCCCAGGACCTTGGCTACAGCCCCAATTTCATTGCACCGGCGGTGCGCTTTAATTTCCGGCCCACCCGGATCCAACCGGTACCCACGATTGATTTGATGACTGAAATGAAAGGGGAACTGGAATGGAAGGAGCTCTCCCTGACCAGCACGGCGCCGGCAAATGCGGAAGAAATTATACTGCAGATCATGCTGACCAAGGGTACCATATGGATCGATGATGTCACGATCACCCCGGTCGACGGGGAATAATATTACCTAAACGAAAATCTTAATTTCTGCCGACAGCTATGGGCACTCCGGTTCCAGAAGGGTTTCCCTCAGCTGCTCTAAGGTCTCTGGAAATAGCCCGCCTTTTTCCTGAAGATAGGCGGCCGCCGAGCCGTATCGCGCGTTTAGGGCATCCAAAAAGGTGATGATACATTCGCGCGGCGCTGTCAAATAGGGCAGCAGAATATCCGGGTCCACGCCGTAGGCAGCCAGCATTTGATTGATTTTGGGCAGCAGCTCGGCGATATAATGGTTGGACAGCTGGTGATCGGCGATTACCGTTTCCTCAGGCACGCCCAGGGCCAGCAGAAGCAACGCGGCACATGCCCCGGTACGGTCCTTTCCGCCGGTGCAGTGAAAAACGGTTGCTCCGTCTGAGGCCCCGGCGATGTGCCGAATCACCCGCCCCCAGGTCTCACCGTGCAATGACAGACTGCCGAGGTAGCCATTCATCATAAAATCCGGCGTGAGCCAGGATGTATCCCCGGCCTTGAGCCGTTTCACCGCCTGGACAAAATCGAATTTACCATGGCTTACCGGTAAATTATGGTATGCCACCGGCGGCGCCTCCGGCAGCCGATTCGGGGCATTCGCGGCCTCGGATGCGGTGCGGAAATCAAATACATGCCGGATCTCCAACCGGCTTAAAACGGCAAGATCCGCATCCGTTAACCGGTAGAGCCCGTCGGAGCGAAACACCCGGCCCCATCGCACCAGCCGGCCGCCTGTGGTCTGATAGCCGCCGATATCCCTGAAATTCACCGCCCCCTCCAGAGGCATCCGACGCTCCGCCGCAATCACGCAAGAGCCGTCTCCGGCCACAATTTTGAAAAAAGGCCGGAGGGACAAATCCCGGCCGCTGATGGTGAGACTGTCTTTGCTTATCCGCTCCGGTCCGGCCGCCACTTCCCATCCTTGCTGTCGATTCCGGACATAAACAGCCACCGGCGGCTCGCTGTCCGCGGGCCAGCATATTTCAACAGTTCCGGCACTCCGTCTGTATACGGCGGTCTCAGCAAATGAGAGGGCTTGCGGCACTCGTTTTTCGGTTGATCCCATAGCGGGTCCAATCTCCATGCGGCCGCCATGCGGGCGGATTGCGTTAAACCCTATCACCGTGGTAAATTCATAGACAAGTATTTTCGGTATGCTTATAAAAAAGAGTATGTTCTTCGTAGTTGTCATTGATATGCGCAATTTAATGCCATTAACTTAAGAGTGGAAAAAAGAGAGATGCCATTGACACACAAGCGATTCGGAACTGCTCCGCATCCCTGGGATGTCACCCCGGCAGAGGCCATCGCCATCCAGCAGAGGCTAAGGGATCAGGTGATTCTGTCTGACCAAATGACTGAAGTGGAGTACGTGGCCGGGGTGGATGTGGGATTTGAAGCGGCCGGAAAAATCACCCGGGCGGCCGTGGCGGTTTTAACCTTTCCGGCGCTTAGCCTCTGCGAATCGGCCATATCCCGGACGCCGACCCGATTTCCCTATGTGCCGGGACTTTTATCTTTCAGGGAAGCGCCGGCCATTATCGAGGCATTGGAAAAGCTGGACCACCTGCCCCAATTAATCCTCTGCGACGGCCAGGGAATTGCCCATCCCCGGCGCCTGGGGATTGCCTCGCACATCGGTGTGGTGACCGGCATCCCTGCCATCGGGGTGGCCAAAACCCGGCTGACCGGCGAACATGGGGACCTGCCCGCGAAAAAAGGAAATCATGTCCACTTAATCGATCGAGGCGAGATTGTCGGCGCTCTCTTGCGCTCCCGGACCGGGGTTAAACCGGTTTATGTCTCGGCCGGCCATAAAATCTGCCTTAAAACGGCCATTGGCTTTGTGATGCAATGCCTGACCCGCTACCGACTGCCGGAGACGAGCCGATGGGCGCATCGGCTGGCGTCCGGAAAAGAAACTGCGGAAACAATCTTATCAAACGACTGAAAGCCCGGATTATGGCCAATACCCAAAATTCGAATACCCATGCCTTTTATACCGCGGCCCGGCTCGGCCCGATCCTGTTTCTGGCCCTGCTGTTTTTTCTATCCTTTATCGCCCGGGTGGTTTTATCACCGCTGATGCCCGCCATTGAAACGGAGCTGCATATCTCCCACAGCCAGGCCGGTGCCCTGTTTCTGTTCATGTCCGTGGGCTATTTCATCGCCCTGCTTGGCTCAGGGTTTCTATCTGCCCGGATTACCCACAAATATTCAATCGTCGTCTCCACGACCGTTGTCGGGGTGGCGCTTCTGGTAATCGCCGCCAGCCGGGACCTGTGCGCCCTCCGGGCGGCCATATTTTTTCTCGGCATGGCCGCCGGGCTCTATCTGCCTTCAGGCATGACCACGCTTACGGATATGGTGGATTCGAGACACTGGGGAAAAGCGGTCTCAATCCATGAGATTGCCCCAAACCTGGGCTTTGTGGCCGCCCCCCTTATTGCTGAAATACTCATGCTGTGGTTTTCCTGGCGGGTGGTGCCCACGGTGATCGGATGCGCGGCCATCTGCATCGGCCTCTTGTTTGCAAGGCTAAGCCGATGGGGGAACTTTCCCGGCCAGCCGCCGAGCCTTGCTTCGGCAAAATGCGTTTTTGCCCAAAAATCCTTTTGGATTATGGTGGTGCTTTTCGGACTGGCCATCAGCAGCACCATGGGGGTCTATACCATGCTGCCGCTTTACCTCATTAAAGAAATTGGCATGAGCGGGGGGCTTGCCAACTCCCTGATCTCCCTTTCCCGATTGGCCGGCATGGGAACAGCCCTTATCAGCGGCTGGGCGACTGACCGATTCGGCGCGGCGCGAACCATTATGTGGGGCTTTCTATTAACCGGTATCACAACCATTCTGCTGGGCATGGCCGCATCCAAAAGCATGGCCGCTGTCATGGTTTGTCTTCAGGCGGTGCTGGCCACCATTTATTTCCCAGCCGGCTTTACTGCCCTTTCCTCCCTTTTTACCGCAGACATCCGGAACGTGGCCATCTCCTTTACCATTCCATTCGCCTTTGTTTTCGGAAGCGGCGTTATCCCTTCAATGATCGGTTTGACCGGGGATATGGGCTCCTTTTCCATCGGTTTTGCGATCACCGGCACACTGATTCTTGCCGGCGCCATACTGCCCCTGTTTTTAAAATTAAAGCCCCATCCGGTGTGCTAAATGAAACGGTATCCAACTATAAAACGGTCCATGAAATTACTGCTCTGGCTGTTGGGACTTATGGCCATCATTCTAGCGGCGCTGGCGATCGCCGCCTGGACGCTCAACTTCCATCCAGAGGATATTCAGCCGGCAGCCATCGACTGCAGCGGTCAACCCCAAACGCCTATCCCCGGCCAAACGATTAAAGTCCTATCCTGGAATGTTCAATATATGGCGGGCAAAAAAAACTGGTTTTTTTACGAGGGCGGCCCGGATACAGCGCCTGAAGAGGCGGACATTCGCCAGACCCTGGATCAAGTAGCCCGGGTGATTAAGGCGGAGGCTCCGGATATCGTGCTCCTCCAGGAAATTGATGAGGGGGCCGGGCGCACCCACTATATCGACCAGCTGCGGCGGCTGCGCGAGCGTTTAGGCGGATCCTACCCGTGCCGGGCCCAGGCATTTTACTGGAAATCCGATTTCCTGCCCCATCCGGATATCTGGGGGCCGGTGGGGATGAAGCTGGTCATTCTGTCAAAATTCCGGATATCCAAAGCCGCGCGGTACCAACTCCCTATGATGCCAGAAAACTGGATATTGAGGCAGTTTAATTTAAAGCGCGCCCTGCTGGAGGTCCGCATTCCGATGGGCAATTATGAGTTCACGGTCATGAATACCCATCTCTCCGCTTTTGCCCAGGGGACGCATACCATGGAAAAGCAGGTAGCTGCCGTCAAAAAGATTCTGGACAGGCATACGAACGTCCATCGGCCCTGGCTGGTCGGGGGTGACTTCAACCTCTTGCCGCCGGGAGACGCCTACCAACAATTGCCGGCGGCTCAAAGAAGCGACTACCGGCCGGAAACCGAAATCAACCCCCTTTTTGAAGCATTTCATGCGATTCCGGGCCCCAAAGACATGAGCAGCCCCCAGCGCCGCCAGTGGTTTACTCATTTCCCCAATGATCCTGATATCCAGGCCCCGAATAAAACCATTGATTATATTTTTTACGACGATACCCTGAAAAGAAAATCCGCCCATGTCCGGCAGGCGGATGCTTGGAACATTTCCGACCACCTGCCGGTAGTGGCTGAATTTACGCTGCCGCGGGGTTCTAAGTAACTTAATCGTACTCAGTCCCGCGCGAGCGGGACGGTTCTCGTACTCGTACTCGTACTCGAAAAAATCAAAAGTCGATTACGAGTACGAGTACGAATCAGCAGAGATTGAATTTTTAACAAATTTATATCATTAAATTATTTTTAGCTCGGTCCAGGTCGCACGGGCCTGCGGGGAATACTTCCAAGGAGGTGCCCAGATGACAGACGATAAGGTCTTAACCAATGCCCTACAGCCGACCGACCTGCTCCAGCAGCTGATCCGTTTTGATACCACCAATCCACCCGGAAATGAAAAGCCCTGCATCGAATTTATCGATCATATACTTCAGCAGGCAGGGATTAAAACGCAGATTCTTGCGCGCGATCCCAACCGGCCCAATCTGATCGCCCGCTACCCGGGCGAAGGCCATGCCCCGCCGCTTCTCATGTATGGACATGTGGATGTAGTCACAACCGAGAATCAGGAATGGCAGCATCCGCCGTTTGGGGGACGGCTCATTGACGGCTACGTATGGGGCCGGGGCGCCCTGGATATGAAGGGGGCGGTGGCTATGATGCTGACGGCCCTTATTCGATCGGCATCGGCCAATATAAAACCGGCCGGCGACATTATCCTGGCGGTATTAAGCGATGAGGAGGCCGGCGGCAGATACGGGGCCAAATTCTTAGTTGAAGAGCATCCGGACACCTTCGCCAATGTCAAATATGCCATCGGCGAGTTCGGTGGCGTGTCCATGTACATCGGCAATAAGGTCTTCTACCCCATCCAGGTGGCGGAGAAACAGGCCTGCTGGATGACCGCCACCATCAAAGGGCCGGCCGGACATGCCTCGATACCTATCAAAGGCGGGGCCATGGCAAAGCTTGGGCGCCTTTTAACCCAGCTGGACAATATATCCATGCCCCCGCATATCACCCCCGTCACCCGGCAGATGATCCAGGCAATGGCCGCCCACCTGTCACCACCGACGAGTACGATTTTAAAGCAGCTGTTAAACCCTGTGTTCACCAGCAGCATCCTTAAAATCCTGGGCGAAAGGGGGCGGCAGTTCAAGCCGCTTCTCTATAATACGGTCACCCCCACAGTAGTGCGGGGCGGCAGTAAAATCAATGTCATCCCTTCAGAAATCGAGCTTCAGATAGACGGCCGCCTGCTGCCCGGTTATCAGCCGGCGGATATGCGGCGTGAGCTCCGAAAAACCATTGACCCGCAGATTCCCATTGAGATCCTTACCTATGAGCCCACCGTCTCTAAACCGGACTTGACGTTTTTCCCGCACCTAAAAAAAATTCTGCAGGAGATGGATCCGGACGGCTGTCCCATCCCCATGATACTGCCCGGCGTGACAGACGCCCGGTTTTTTGCTAAACTAGGTATTCAGACGTACGGCTTTACCCCGATGAAACTCCCGCCGGACTTCAATTTTTTCAGTACGGTCCATTCCGGCGACGAACGAATCCCGGCAAATGCGGTTGAATTAGGTACAAATGCGATATTCAGGCTGATTCAGCAATATACCCCCGCGCAAATGCGCGTTTTATAGGATACTCCCGAAAGGTTGGCCAAAATTTTTCCTTGACTAATTTGAGAATATGCTTATTATTACATAAGCTTTTGTTTTTGTTAATTAAAAACCAACAACCGCCGATGCTTACGAATTAAGGAAACCCCATGAGCGAAAAATCCAGACAAATTATCGAAGAATTGCTCAACAGTGCCGGTATTACGATTAACGGAAACAAGCCTTACGATGTCCAGGTCAATAACGAAAAAGTCTATGACCGCATCCTTGCCGGCGGAACCCTGGCGGCCGGCGAATCCTATATGGACGGCTGGTGGGACTGCAAAGCCCTGGACCAGTTTTTTGATCGGATTTTCCGGGCCAAGCTGGACCAGAAGATCAAGTCACGGCGCGAAACCCTCTGGCATCTTCTGAAAGCCCGCCTGTTTAATCTTCAGAAAAACCAGCGGGCCTACCAGGTCGGCGAGGAGCACTATGATGTAGGCAACGAGCTCTACAAGGCCATGCTGGACAAGGAAATGACCTATACCTGCGGATACTGGAAAAACGCCGACGACCTGGATGCGGCCCAGGAAGCCAAACTGGATCTGGTCTGCCGCAAAATCAATCTCAAGCCCGGCATGACCGTCCTTGATATCGGCTGCGGATGGGGCTCCTTTGCCAAATATGCTGCGGAAAACTACGGCGCGAAAGTCACCGGGGTAACGGTTTCCCAGGAACAGGTGGAGCTTGGCAACCGGATGTGCAAGGATTTGCCGGTGGACATCAAATACGAGGACTACCGAAACATGAAGGGCCAATATGACCGGGTGATTTCCATCGGGGTCATGGAGCATGTGGGCCGTAAGAATTACCGGACCTACATGGAAACCGCCTATGACCGTTTAAAAGATGACGGCATCGCTTTTATCCATACCATCGGCAATAATAGCAGTACGACCGCCGCCAACCCCTGGACCACCAAATACATTTTCCCCAACAGCATGCTGCCCTCCATCGCCCAGCTGGCCAGCGCCATGGAGGGCCTGTTTGTCATGGAGGACTGGCACAACTTCGGCCCGGACTATGATAAAACCCTGATGGTCTGGTATGATAACTTTGAAAAAAACTGGCCGCGGTTCAAGGACCAATACGGAGAGCGCTTCCGCCGCATGTGGCATTTTTATCTATTGTCTTCCGCCGGCGCGTTCCGCTCGCGGATCATCCAGCTCTGGCAGATTGTGATGACCAAGCCCGGCACCCCGCAGCCGGAATGCCGGCTTGTTTAACCGCCGGGGGTGTCCGTGGAGCTTCGGCGTGGAGAGCTGCGGAAATGATTGATAAAACGGTAATTATTGTAGGCGGCGGACCCGCCGGCGCATCCTGCGCCCGGCAATTGAAAGCCGCCGGCCTGGATGTTCTGATTCTGGATAAAAAACAATTTCCG
>DATGCF010000086.1:0-15943 GCA_035312245.1 Desulfosalsimonadaceae bacterium | reverse complement strand
AAGCTGCTCCATTGATGAGATTAAACAGGCGTATCCGGATATTCGATGATATTTTGAAAGGTACTGAGGAAGTCCCAAAGAGGGAGCAAAAAAAGAAGAAGTTATTTTTACACTCGAGTCCGGACGGCAGCCCGGGGGTTGCTTTTAACCAGTTCAATAATATATTTATTCCAAGAATTTTTGCTGACGTCATTCCGAGGAGCGCAAGCGACAAGGAATCTTAAAGTAAAAGATTTCTCGCTGCCGCTCGAAATGACAGTGCGGCCGAATTTTGAATGCTTTTTTGAGTGACTTCTGCAAAAATGCAGTTGCAGCGGGATAAACCGCTTTTTACATAGCCATAAACCTAATACCTAATACCTAATACCTAACACCCAACGGAGTGCATTTATGTCTGACGATATCAAGCAGATGTATAAAACCATCATGGATGATCATTTTCCGCCCCGGATGGAGATCAGCTTTGTGGATGAGAATAACCGGCAGACCCTTTTCTATGAAAAGGTCGACTGGGTGATCGAAAACGTCCGGAAAGGCCTGCGGTATGGAGAAAACCCCGGCCAGGAGGCCGCGCTCTACCAGCTGGTCAACGGCAATTTGATCCTGGGCGAAACCCGGAGTATTGCCCCGGGCCGGCATTTGGTATCTGATGCCGAACTTCTGCAGTCCGGCAAGCATCCGGGGAAAACCAACCTTACGGATGCGGACAATGCCCTAAACATTCTGCGGTATCTCACGGACCAACCGGCGGTCATCATTGTCAAGCACAACAACCCCTGCGGGGCAGCCATCTCAGAAACCCTGACGGATGCTTACCAAAAGGCCTACATGGCCGATCGCGTGGCCGCATTTGGCGGCTGCATTGCCGTTAACCGGGCATTGGATACGGAAACCGCCGCGGCCATTGCCGATCAGTATGCCGAGGTGGTGGTGGCGCCGGAATTTGAAGACGGCGTGATTGATATCCTCGCCCGGCGCAAGAACCTCCGGGTGATCAAAATTCAAAACATCGAACGGCTCCAGTCCTTTGCCGCCCAGCGGGTGGTAGAATTTAAAAGCCTGATCGACGGCGGGCTTATTACCCAGTGGTCATTTGTCCCTAACGCCCGCTCCAAAGCCGATCTTCAGCTGGCCCAGTGCGAATACAAGGGCACGCATTACAAAATTAATCGGGAGCCAACGGAACAGGAATATGCGGACATCATTTTCGGCTGGCTCCTGGAGTCCGGGGTGACTTCCAATTCCGTGATTTATGTAAAAAACGGGGTCTCCATCGGCATAGGCACCGGCGAGCAGGATCGGGTGGGGGTGGCGGAAATCGCCCGCGATAAGGCTTACCGAAAACTGGCGGACCGCTGCTGCTTTGAGACCCACGGCCTGCCCTATAACAATCTCTCGGACCCGGATAAAAAAACGGAGATTGACACCCGCGTAAAAGATGAAAACGGCGGCCTGATCGGGGCAACCATGATCAGCGACGCCTTTTTTCCCTTCCGGGACGGGGTGGATGTGGGGCTGCGGGAAGGCGTAACCGCCGTGGCCCATCCGGGCGGCTCGTTAAATGACTACCAGTCTATCGAGGCATGCAACGAAGCCGGTGCCACCATGGTGTTTACCGGGCAGCGAAGTTTTAAGCATTAATGACCCGTCAGAGCACCTCATTGCTCGTTTTTCTTAGCCTGCTCCTTGCCCTGCTGGCGGCCGCCTGCAGCCAAAACGGCATCGTCGGTACGGAAAAATGGACAATCCGGGTCGGTGATGCGATCCGGTCCTCCCCGGCAATCGGCCCGGACGGCACCATCTATGTGGGTGCAGATGACCACCACCTCTATGCAATCAACCCGGATGGCACGCTCAAATGGACATTTAAAACCAGCGGCCCGATCCGTTCATCCCCGACGGTTGCCAAAGATGGCGCCATTTACATCGGCTCCCGGGATCACCGGCTTTATGCCGTCACTCCGAAGGGTAAACAGAAATGGCAGTTTCAAACCCAGGGCTTTATTAACTCCACCCCCGCGATTGCAGCTGACGGGACCATTTACTTTGGTTCTTCAGACAAAAAGATTTATGCGCTGAATCCAAACGGCAAAAAAAAATGGATGCTCCAGGCCCGGGCCGGAATCGTCGGTTCACCGGCGATCGGCCCGGACGGCACCGTTTATATCGGATCCATGGGCGGGACACTCTATGGCATCCGGCCGGATGGGGTCCGCAAATGGCAGCTGCAGACACGGGGGATGCTTACTTCCAAGCCTGCCATCGCTGCCGACGGCACCATCTGTGTGGTATCGGAAAACGGCCAACTCCTTTCCGTCAATCCGGACGGAACCCTAAAGTGGCGCTATCAGACAACCGGATTCATTGAGCCCTCGCCCGTTATTGGGCCTGATGGGACCATTTACGTGGGCGCCTCTGACGGTAAACTATTTGCCCTGACCCCGGCAGGCAAGGAAAAATGGCTGTTTGCGACAGAGGGGATTAAGGCCGCTTCACCGGCGATTGCCGAAAACGGGACCATCTTTATCGCTTCTGTCAAAAAGATCTACGCGCTTAGGCCGGACGGACACGAAAAATGGCGGTCTGAATCCATGGGGCCGATCCGGTATTCTTCGCCCGTGATCACGCCAGGCGGCACCATCGTCATCGGTACCATGAAAGGGCGGCTTTATGCGATCAACGGAAATTCAGGCGGGCTGGCTGAATCCCAGTGGCCCATGTATGGACGTGATATCCGGCATAGATCAAGGCATTAGGCGCGATTCCGTTTTCAAAAGAGACTCCCTCGTTCCAAAATCGCATTGACATCATGGCCGGAATCAAGTACCTCAGTCACCTATCGCTCAATTTAGGCAGCGATAAATCCCGACTAAGTTGACAAAAAACCATCCGGCCATACAATAAATTATACAGGGCACGATAACCAAAAGGCCGGCTGTGGAGGACCCACATGGAGGAAAAAACCGCGCAAGCCGCTGAAAAGCAAGCCAAAAGAGGCGTTGCCGACCTGTTTCATAAGGATGAACTGAAGAAATTTTTCATTCGGTACCTGGTGCTCATCGGATGCCTGGAAGTATTGATTTTCTTTATCTGTTTTTTAACCCAACTGGAACCCTTTGATATTCCGTTTCCCTGGAAAGAATACTTTTTTGCCGCATTTACCATACCGATTGCCATTACCTTTCTCCTGGGCATCATTATCATCGCCTTTAATACATATTATTTTAAAGACGGCGGCGAAACCGAAGCTTTGCTCGCCGAGGAAGGCCTGTCCACATATGATGCCCCATCCGCCAAAAACAAATTTTTTAAGCTCTCCTGGCAGTTCCAGTTTCTGGGCCTGCTTTTGGCGCTGGGCATTGGGGCCATCATTTTCTATAAACTGGATGATATCTTCCGGATGATCGGGTATGCCGGGGAGCGGGCCGTGAATATCTTTTTGATTATTCTGGGGATCCTTCTGTTCGGGACGATTCTGCTGGGCTCGGTCTTTTTGTTTCTGCACTACCTGCTGCGAAAGAAACGCATGGAGTATGCGTTTGAATTCAAGCGGGAGATGATCAGTCAGACCGGGATGCTGCTGCTTGATGACAACACCATCGTCAACAGCGAAGGCAAAGTCATCCATACGGCGCATCCGGAAAACCGGGAGGCCATCAAAGAGCTTGACACGGAAAAATTCTCGCTGCTCCCCCCGGCCGACGAAAGTCTGAAAAATATAGACGCCAAAAACTGATCGGCCGGGCTACGGCCGCACCATAATTTTCATGGTTTTTTTACATATAAAAAAGGTAAATTCCATTAAGTCTCCCTTTCGTAAAGGGGGATTTAGGGGGATTTGTGATCATTTGAAAATTTAAATCCCCCCAATCCCCCCTTTTCCAAAGGGGGGATGAGGCAGGAGCCTTTGCCTAAGGAGAATAAGCATGGCCTATTATCATAAATTCCTGTCTGCAAGCATGCCAATGTAATGGCATCCACCGCTTTTTTACGAAGCCATCAAAGCTCCCGGACTTTGATCATATTCGTGGTGCCGGGCTGCCACAAGGGGTGGCCGGCGGTAATCACGATCAGGTCGCCCTCTTTTACATGACCAATATCATTGGCCGTCTGCACGGCTGTTTCCAGCATGGCATCCACATCGGCCGCCCGGGGTACGTGGCTCGACAGACACCCCCAATACAGACACAATCTTCGGACAGTGTGCTTATCCGGGGACATGGCAATGATATGGCTTTTCGGCCGGAAACGGGAGAGCTGGGCGGCGGTGAAGCCTGATTGGGTGGAGGCAATGATGGCGGCTGCATTCAGGTGATCCGCCAATGTGCAGGCGGCATGGGCCACGGATTCGGATACCTGGATGTCGGTAATCATGGAAAAGGATTTTTCATACGCATAGGAAGACTCGGCGTTTTCCGCAATGCGCGCCATATACTCCACGGATTTGACCGGGTAGTTCCCGGTGGCGGTCTCTTCGGAGAGCATGAGGGCATCCGTGCCATCCAGCACGGCATTGGCCACATCCGTGGCCTCGGCCCGCGTCGGCCGCGGGGCATCCACCATGGAGCGCAGCATCTGAGTCGCAATAATCACCGGTTTGCCGGCGGCATTGGCCTTTCGCACCAGCTCTTTCTGGATCGCCGGCACGGTTTCCAGCGGTATCTCCACCCCCAGATCCCCGCGAGCCACCATAATACCGTCTGCCACGGCAATAATGGCATCAATGCTTTGCACCGCCTCATGTTTTTCAATCTTTGCCACCACCGGCGTTTTTTTGCCCGCTTCGGCAATGATCTGCTTGACCTCGCGAATATCCTCCGGGCTTCGCACAAAGGACAGGGCGATATAGTCCACATCATGGGAAAGCCCGAACGTCAGGTCCTTTTTATCCTTTTCCGTCAGCGCCGGCACCCGGATCGTTCCGGACGGGAGATTGATCCCCTTATGAGAGGTCAGCACCCCGCCGATAATCACCCGGCAATCGATATCCGTATCCGAGGTGCGGCGCACCTCAAGCTCCATCATCCCGTCAGCCAGAAGAATCACATCACCGGCATCAACATCCTGCGGGAGTCCAGCATAGCTTACGGATACCCGGTTTTCCGAACCCTTGGCCGGCTCACTGGTCAGCGTCAGGGTGTCGCCGGGCTCAAGACGAATCCCCGGCGGGTCAATATCCCCGACCCGGATCTTCGGACCGCAGAGATCCTGCAGAATCGCCACCGGTTTACTGATCGCATCGGAGCCTTCGCGAATCCGCTCGATAACGGCGGCATGGTCGGCATGGGTGCCATGGGAAAAATTGAGCCGGGCCACATCCATGCCCTGCCGGATCATGGCTTCAAGGGTATCCTGATGCTGACTGGCCGGCCCGATGGTGCAGACAATTTTGGTTTTCGCCATCTGTTTCGTTCACCCCAATATCACGGCAATCTTGTCCTGCCGGGCGTTTACACGCTGAAGGGTAATCTGGATCAGATCACCGGGTTTCAACTCCCATCCGCCGGAGACCGGCATCCGGCACTCCACCAGATAGGCGGTTAAAAGAATGGTATACTTGTCCCAGCGCTTGTCCAGTACAATGGCCTCTTCCTTGTGCCCGATCCGCCCCTCCAGGTATTTTAGCATCCAGTACCGAAACCGCCGGGTCTGGGTGATGGCCGCATGGGTCATGGGCTGCTGCACCTGCTGGATGATCTGCTCGATCTCGTCCGCGCTGTAGCCTTTTTCCAGATCAAAACAGGCACGGAGCTGGCGTTGGGCGACCAGATCAAAGTATTTCCGAATCGGCGATGTGGCGGTCACATACGCGTCCAGCCCCAAGCCGGAATGGTATTCCGGCACGGGGGATAAAACCACCCGACTTAGCATGCGCCGCTGCATCCAGTTCTGAAAAAGTGTGGCATTATCCGGATTCTGATACAAGCGTCCCCGGGGCTCCGGCTGCGAGCGGAAAACGGCGGGCATCCGCCGATGATGTAAAAATTTGGCCATCAGCCAGTTGGCCATGATCATCATCTCCGATACCAAAAGCCTGGACGGGCTGTCCCGGTCCAGTTTTTTGATACTTATCTCCCCATTTTCAAACACCCGGAGGCTTACCTCGGGCAGAGAAATCAATACCGCCCCGTCGGCTAAGCGCTGGTTCCTGAAATCAACCGCCAGCCTATGCAACTGCCGGATGGAAGGATCGGATTCGGCAACCAGATCCGCATCATTATAACTTATTTGCCTTTTCACAGAAATTAAGGAGGGGAAAATATCCGAATCGCAAATCCCGCCGGTGTGGGTAACGGTGAAAAAGATGCTGATCGCCGGCCGCACCTCACCGGCGCGCAGGCTGCAGAGGTCTTCGGCCAGCCGCGGCGGCAGCATGGGAATCTTCATATCCGGCATATAGATAGAAGTCCCCCGGTTGATGATTGCCCTGTCAATCACCCCGTCCGCCGGCACGTAGGCGCCGACATCCGCGATGTGCACCCCGATCCGATGGCCGCTGGCCAAAGGCTCGATACTTAGGGCATCATCAAAGTCCAGTGTGCCCTGGCCATCAATAGTTATCAATTCAAGATCGGTCAGGTCCTTTCGGCTGGATTGCTCAATATCCGTATAATCCGTGCGCGGGAGGTGGGAGGCGGTTTCACTCACCGGTCCGGAAAAATCAATGGAAATCTCGAACCTATCCAGTTCCAGGTTCTGGTTCAGGGTCCAGACGCCTAACCGGACCAGGGCGTCAAAAATTTTATCCGGATTCTCCACGCCGGCCCGACTCAACATGGCTTTGGCCATGGAATAGGAACGGCTCTCCTTGCCGAAGAGGTAATACGATTTCAATGCCCCGACAATCTGCTGAAAATCCTTGGGCGGTGTCGGGGCCTGGCCCGCTACCAGTTGCTTCAGCCATGCCCCGCCGTCTTCAATCAACTGTTGGCGGCGGGCTTTTTCCTGCTCCTTGGCAATATTTTTCTCTACCTCTCCGACGGCATGGGGGAAAAACCACTGGTAATTGAACTTGAAATAAATCCGGTTTTCAAAGCATGCCCGGATTAAGGCCGCTTCGTGGTCCCCATTGGAATTTTCCGGAAAACACAAGCCGGTCATGGTTTCAAGGTCCACCCACTCGCCCATGGGGCTTAATACTTCCCACAGTTCGCGCACGTCGATATGGCTTCTGATGGCCTCCCGCCGGGCCGAGGTCTCCTTCAAAAATTCGATGATCCGGTCCCGCCCCCGGTTCACATTGATCCGGGTGTCAGAAGCATGCGAGAGGCGGCTGGTCTTATAATGGACCTCCCGCCCGGTCTCATTCAACAGCCGGACCCGCTCCTCCTGGCCGTTTAACACAACAGCGCAAAGGACCCGCTGCTGTTCGATATATTCAACAATAATTCCGGATTCCATAAACTGCCTGACTATCAGGGGGACCGTGTAAAGTCAATGAGCGGACTTAACGGTGCCGATTATTTGCGTTTAACGATCAGGGCCTTGATACGGTGGCCCTCCATTTCTTTGACGGTGATGATATATTTATCAATCACAATCTGCTCTTTTTCCCGCGGGATGCGGCCAATCTGCTCAAGGATATAGCCGGAGAAGGTTTCATAGTCCTGGGACTCCGGGATATTCATATTAATCTTGGCATTCACAGTGGCGATATCCGCCGCCCCCAGCACCAGCCACTCCTTGCTCCGGATTTTCACCACTGGCGGCTTGATGATATCGGTTTCATCCACAATGTCTCCGACAATGGCCTCAAGCACATCCTCCAGGGTCACAATGCCTGAGACCTCACCGTATTCATCGACCACAACGGCGGCATGATCCTTTCGCTTCTTGAACTGATTCAACAGCTGATCCAGTTTTTTGTTTTCCGGCACAAAATATGGCTCCCGCATGATCCGCTCAATATCCAAATGATCCGAGCCCATGTTGTGCTCCCGAAACAGATCCTTGATGTTGACAATGCCCACCACATGATCGATGTCGCCGACGATTACCGGTATCCGAGTATATCCGGACTTAATGATGCGATCGATATCCGGCTCGCCGGCTTTATCCAGGACAAACATATCGGCACTCGGGGTCATGATCTCTGAAACGCTGATATCATCGAGCTTTACAATATTGTTGATCAGCTCCTTTTCATCAGGGTTGATCTGCCCCTCGTCATGTACGAATTCAACAAATGTGATCAGCTCCTCTTCGGTGACATGCGGCGCGCTTGAAACCATGCCGGCGACTTTGGGGATAAAATTCAAAAAAATGATCAGCGGGTAAAATATGAAGGAAAGCCAGTAAATGGGCAGAATAACAATTCTTGCCACCAGCACATTGTTTTTGGTGGCCACCGTTTTTGGGAAAATCTCACCAAACACCAGGATCAGAAATGTCATGATCCCAGTGGCTACCCCCACGGCATGGCCGAAAGCCTGGCCCGGCGCTATGGTTGCCATAAACTTGATGGTAATGGCGGTAGCCAGGGAGGAGGCGGCAATGTTGACCAGGTTATTGCCGATCAGAATAGTGGTCAACAGCATATGCGGCCGGTCCTTCATATAAAGAATCAGGTTGTTCATCCGCCCGTCCTCTTTGGCCAAATGCTTGGCTTTGGCCGTGCTGATCGAAAAAAGCGCAGTCTCCGAGGACGAAAAAAATCCGGACAGCACCAACAGCACCGCCAGAAAAATAAACTGCGTGATCATCCCAACATACTCCTATGCCCCCTGCCGCCGACTATTTCGGCAGGACTGTCAAACATCAGATGACTTTTCAATTCAAAAAATTCCTTTCGGGTTTTCTTGGCTCAAGCTTCATGCCCCCGCCGGATCGCCCTGCGGAGGCTCTGTTGCGGTAACATGGCCGCTTTTAAAATGGACATCCCGCTGGGGAAGCGGAATGTGAATGCCGAGTTCTTTAAACGCTTTGTTGATTTCAAACCGGATATCCGTCTCCACAGAGAGAAAGTAATTGATATGGACCCATACACGCAACTTAAAAATCAATGCGCTTTCCCCGAAATCCGAAAACAGGACTTCCGGCTGAGGCCGCCGATAGACCCGCTGGTGATTCAGGGCGATCCGGTTGAGCGTCTCCCGAACCAGCTGGATATCCGACCCATAGGCCACCCCCACGGTAATCGTCCGCCTGACCCGGGCGTCTTTGAAACTCCAGTTGGTCAGCTGCCGACTGATCAGATCGGCATTCGGGATGATCAGATCCGCATTGTCATAGGTTTTGACCTGGGTGGCGCGCACATTGATCTTTGCCACCGTTCCCCAGATGCCGTTGACCTCCACCACATCGCCCACCTGGATGGGCCGCTCAAACAAGAGGATAATGCCGCTTAAAAAATTATTGAATATATTCTGCAGGCCAAAGCCGATGCCGATACCCACGGCACCGAATAAAACCGCCAAAGAGGCCGCACTGATACCAATGACCCGAAAAACGATCATGATGCCGATCACCCAGGCGATATAACCGGTAATCGTGGTAATCGAGTCCTTTAAGCCGGGTTCAAGCTCGCGATGCGCCAATATCTGGTCTTTTAATACCGCCTTGGCCACAATCACGACGGTATGGGTCAACAGGATGACCAGCAACGCAATTCCCAGATCCAGCAGGCTGATCTGGAAACTGCCGAGTTTAAGCTGATAATTGACCGCATAAAAAAAATCCGCCAGATACTCGCGCCGGGCGCCCCAGGCCATGGGCACGCCCAGAAAAAGCATGACGAAAAGGGTCGTCTTGCTCAGCCGGATCAGAAACATGCGGATGGGCATCGGCTTTTCTGCGCCCGGCTCCAAATCCTCCTCCGAGACTTCAGATGACCCGACCGGAGAGATTTCATGGATCGCCATATAAAGCACGCCGATCCAAAGCAGCACGGCAGCGGTTTTGGCCAGCGACGTGTACCAGAAGCTGGCCATGGCCCCATAGCCGATCAGCTCGAAGAAAATACCCAACAGCACGAGCAGGTAGCCGACGGCCGGGAGCAAAGGCTTGATATAGGCAAACCACGGATATTCTGAAAGCGCGGATGCCTTGGAATAATGCCGGAATCGATGCCAGAAGAAAAAACTCCATCCCAGCAGAACCAGCTCAAAAAGAATCCGGGTCAGTACCAGAAGCACGCAGTTAACGCATAAACCGGCCTCAAACAGGTAGTAAATCCCTCCGAACCCCAAAACACCATAGAGCAGAACCTTTAAATCAAAATAGAGAAACCGCTGAAACGGCGACTCCGTATGCGCCCAGAGCACCTTTAAAAAGTTAAGCCCCCATCGGACCAAAAGCAAAAGAATCAGCAGATCCGCCAAAATCCGCAAAAAAACGAATAACGGCGTAAATTCGTAGGCCGGCTTGACCGGAAAAAACTGAATAAACAGGATGGCGCCCAAAAGAAACAAGGACCGGCGGATCAGGCGGATGGCCAAGAACTGCCAGAACTTGTTTTTCTCTTTTAAGACGTCCCGCAACCCGGTACAAATGCGGCGGCAGAATCCCAGGACAACCTCAATGGCGGCCAAAAGCAAAAAATAGGATAGCGCAAACAGGGTGTAGGCCTTTTTATCGCTCACACCGATATTCTGCCAATTCCTCAAAGAAAAAAACTGCATGAACTTGGTTTGCAGCCGTTCGGCTTCAATGCGGATCTGCTGCAGGCCAAGCTGACTCAACGGATTCACACTGCGCTGCAGCAGGCGCTGCTGCTCGCGTTTGGCAATGATTCCATCAAATTGTTCGGCCACCATCTGGTATTCCGATTTCAGCCGCTGTGTCCGCTCCAGCAGATCCCCATAAATCGCCTGAATATCTTTTAAGATCTCAACCTGCGCGGAAACCGTCTCTGTCAGTTGATTTAGCTCTTTTCGGATTCTGTCCAGACGTTCGGCTTCAGCGGATTCATCCCGGATTTCCGCTTTCTGGCTTTCATAGGAGTCCAGTTTGGCCCGTATTTTAGAAAGCGTATCACTGGTTTGGGCCAGCCGATCCTCAATCTCTGCGACCCTTTCTGTCAGCCGGTTTAAGGTCACCTGATGCTGGCTGTAAGCCTCCTGGAGCTCATAATACTTAATGGTCGGCAGAATCAGGATATTGCGATGGGCACTTAGCTGAATGCGATAGGTATCCAGCCGCTCCCAGCAGAGCTGCTCAAATTCCTTGGCCTTAGCGAGCCGGTTCAGGCGCTGATCCAGCTGTTTTTTTTCGACCGCCAGGTTCTCCTGGATGGAATTTTCCAGCAATTGATACGGATTCATGGTTCCGGCCGGCACTTCTGCCACCGGATGCCCCGGTTGTGCCCCGGTCGGCAGGAAAAGGGCCATATCAATGAGAAGAGATAGAATGAAAAGGCAGGCGAAACCTTTCAACCCCCCCCGTCCGGCATTCATTCGGCGCCGGACGCCGCTGTCTGTCACCATATTTTCCGCTTCACTGCTCAATTTTGTTGAATACCGGAATGGATCTGCCATTTATTTTTTGCGATCGCTTAAGAAGCGCTTTATACCGCTGGATTCGAAATATTTGGCGGATGCGCTATCGCTTATCCGCCCTACTGATTCGTACTCGTGCTCGTGCTCGTAATCGGCTTTTAATTTTTTCGAGTACGAGTACGAGAACCGTCCCGCTTGCGCGGGACTGCGTACGATTAAGTATATCTAACATGAAATCAACCTGTTTTACCATAATCGAATTGCATTTTAACCGCAAGGCGATTATCGTTTAGCGGAACAGTTTTTTGACCCGGAGACCAAAACTTCATAAACGCGCAAAAAATCGATTCTGGGACGGCAAAAAAAAGTTCAAGATCGCGGCGCGCAAATCCCGAGGAATGCAGCGTACTGACGCGTACGTGAAATTCCGAGGGATGCAGCACAACAAAGATATTGGACGTTTTGCGAAGCCGTCAAAACTTCATAAAATCAGGCAGCATGGGATCATTCAGCCTTTTAAAACCCTATTTCTATGAGCGCCGCCGGCTCATCTTTGCGGGCATCGTCTGCCTGATGATTGTCGACGTGCTGCAGCTGTTTATCCCCCGGGTCATCAAATGGGCGGTGGATGATTTAACCGCTCTTTCCATCGATTATACCAAGCTTGCCGTATATGCCGGAGAAATAATAATCATTGCGGTGTTTATGGCAATCCTCCGGTTCGTCTGGCGGCGTTTTTTAATCGGCACCTCCCGGGTGGTGGAAGAGGGTCTGCGAAACAGACTATTTGCCCATATCCAGACGCTTTCAGCCAGCTACTTTGACCAGGCCAAAACCGGGGATTTAATGGCGCACGCCACCAACGACATCAACAATATCCGCATGGCCGTCGGGATGGGGATGGTGGCATTCACCGACGCGGTGTTCCTGGGATTTGCGGCCATCGGGTTTATGGCCTATATCAATGTCAAGCTGACGCTGTTCGCGCTGATTCCCATGCCCGTGATCATTTTCTTTACCCGCAAATTCGGCCAAAAAATGCACCGCCGGTATACCACGGTCCAGCAGAGTTTTTCCGAGGTCACCGAGGTGGTCCGGGAAAGCTTTGCCGGCATCCGCATTGTCAAGGCCTATAACCTGGAAAAACCCGAATACGAGCGTCTTGATCAAAGTTCACGCAACTACATCCGCGAAAATCTCAAGCTGGTCAGAATTACCGGCAGTTTTTTCCCCATGATGCTGCTTTTCACCAATATCAGCCTGACCATCGTCATCTTCCTGGGCGGCCGGCAGACCATTACGCATGTGATTACCCCCGGCGATTTCGTGGCGTTTATCAATTACCTCAATCTGTTGACATGGCCCATGATGGCCATGGGCTGGGTCACCAACCTCATCCAGCGGGGGGCGGCCTCCCTGGACCGGATCAATAAAATCCTCAAGACCCGGCCGGAAATCGTTGAGGCGCCGGGTGCAATAGAAATAACCGATTTAAAGGACGATATCGATATAGAAAACGTTTCCTTCGCCTACCGGCCAGGGGATGCCAACGTCCTCGACAATTTATCAATAAATGTCCCGAGCGGAAGTGTGCTGGGGGTTCTCGGTCCCCAGGGCGGGGGGAAGACCACGCTTTTAAGCCTGATCCCCCGGCTCTATGATGTTCAAAGCGGCCGGATCACCATTGACGGAAAAGATATCCGGGATATTCAACTCGCCGATCTCCGCCGGCGCATCGGATTCGTCTCCCAGGAGCCGTTTTTATTTTCGGGCACCATCCGGGAAAATGTCGCCTTCGGCAAAGCAGCGGCGGACGAGGAGATCTTTCGGGCAATACGGGCGGCCGCCCTGGATGAGACCATTACCGAGCTTTCCAACGGCTTGGATACCATTGTCGGAGAAAAGGGCGTGATCCTCTCCGGCGGGCAAAAGCAGCGGATCGTTCTGGCCCGGGCATTGATTCATGAAACGCCGATTATTCTACTGGATGACCCCATCGGGCAAGTAGATACGGAAACCGCTTCAAGGATTATCCATACGCTGCGCGCCCTTTCCGGGAGGCGCACCCTGATCATCGCAAGCCACCGGATACCGGCGGTACAGTTTGCCGAGCAGATCATCGTCCTTGACCAGGGCCGGATCATCGAATCCGGCACCCATGAGCAGCTGCTTAAAAAAGGCGGCTATTATGCCAATACCTATCAGATCCAAAGCCTGGAGGCGGCCGGATAGCCATGCCGAAATCCACGAATAAAGCCTTTGACGAAAGAGATCCCGGCAGGTCCCAGGATATGCGGCTGCTCCGCCGCCTTTATCCGTATATCCGGCCTTACCGGCTGCTGCTTTCTGCCACCCTCTTGCTCATGATCCTCATCACCGTATTTGAACTGGCTATCCCCTATGTGACCAAAGTGGCCATAGACAGCTATATCGTGCCCGGCTTCCGCCAGGAGGATCGGACATCCGAACAGGACGCACGCTACTTAGGGGTGGACTTGGCCGCCCCCCGGGTAAAAGAGATTGTGGCCGCACACCCGGAAAAATTCAGGGTCGATGAAGAAACGGCAAAAATCAAATATCAGGAGCTTTCCAAGCTGCCGCCCGACACCATTGCCCGGCTCAGACAGCCGGATATGACCGGCGTGGGCTATGCGGCCGCCGCGCTGCTGGTGATTATTTTCCTAAATTTCGGCGTCAATTTTATCCAGGTCCTGATAATGGAATATACCGGTCAGCAGGTCATGCATGATCTGCGGATGGCCCTTTTTGCCCATATCCAGAAGCTAACAGTCCGGTTTTTTACCCATAATCCCGTGGGCCGGCTCGTGACCCGGGTGACCAACGACATCCAGAACATGCATGAAATGTTTACCTCGGTCCTGATTTTTGTCATGAAGGATATTTTCCTGATCGCCGGCATCACCATTATGCTGTTTGCCATCGACTGGCAGCTCTCCCTGGTGGTGTATGCCATATTCCCGTTTGTCTTCTACGCGGCGGCCAAATTTGCCGGCACGGCCCGCCAGGCCTTTCGCACCCTTCGGATCAAAATTGCGGAAATCAACTCCCATTTTTCCGAAACCATCGGGGGGATGGCGGTCATACAGCTGTTTCGTCACGAGGCGGCCAATTTCGACGCATTCAAACGGCTCAATCATGAATATTTCACCGCCGGAATGCAGCAGATTACCATTTTTGCCGTATTTATGCCCTTTATTGAGCTGATGAGCTCAGTGGTTCTGGCGGTGGTCATCTTTTACGGCGGGGGGAGCATGATGGCCGACCGCATCACGCTTGGCACGCTGGTCGTCTTTATCTCCTACCTGCGCATGTTCTTCCGCCCCATCCGGGATATCGCTGAAAAATACAACATCACCCTAAACGCCCTGTCCTCGGCGGAACGGATATTTCTGATTTTAGGGGAAACCGACCGACTGCCCGAACCCGCCGCCGGCAGACAGGAGTCCATGCCGGAACAAATCGCCGAGATCTCCATGGACCGGGTCTGGTTCTCCTACAACGCCGGCGAGCCGGTGTTAAAGGATATTTCGCTAAACATCCGAGGCGGCGAGACGATTGCCGTTGTCGGCCCCACCGGTGCGGGCAAAACCTCGCTTATCAATCTGATCACCCGCTTCTATGATCCGGATGAGGGAAGCCTCCGCATTAACGGCATCGATATCCGAAAATTCCGTATCGCGGACGTGCGCTCAAAAATCGCCCTGGTCCTGCAGGACCCGTTCCTTTTTTCCGCGACCATTCGGGAAAACATTTTCCCGGATCAGCCGGATGTGAATGAGGCAGAAATCGAGCCGATTCTGGACAACGCCAACTGCCGGCGGTTTATCAGCCGCCTGCCCAACGGCATCGACACCCAGTTGTCAGAAGGCGGCACATCCCTTTCCAGCGGCCAGCGCCAGCTGATTTCCATTGCCCGTGCGCTTGCCCAAAATCCGGAGCTCATCATTTTTGATGAGGCCACCTCCTATATTGACTCGGAAACCGAGCAGGATATCCAGACCGCCCTTTTAAACCTCATGGAAAACCGCACCGCCATCATCATCGCCCACCGGCTGAGCACGGCCCGGATCGCCGATCGGATCGTGGTGGTCAACCACGGCCGGATCATTGAAATCGGTTCGCACGACGAATTAATCCAACAAAACGGCTTCTATCACCGGCTCTACCAGCTTCAGGAATAAACGCCAGGGCTAATTTGTTCTGTATCCAAATCGAAATCGCTATCGGGATCGGGATCGAAAAAAATATGACCCTTGGACGCGAAAAACTAGACGTCTATCGCCTTTCAATAGTCTACGTTGCATGGGTTTACGAGAAGGCCGACAGCCTGAACGGAGTCCATCGGGCCGCCCGGGATCAATGGCTTCGGGCCAGCCAGTCGATACCGCTCAATATCGCCGAAGGTAATGGCAAGACCGCGGAAGCCGACCGAAGGCGTTATTTCGAAATCGCTCGTGGCTCCGCGCTTGAGTGCGCGGCGATTCAAG
>DATGCF010000085.1:0-6768 GCA_035312245.1 Desulfosalsimonadaceae bacterium | reverse complement strand
GAGCCGAAAAAATCCGTTCGTGCGCGGGCGATTTCAATGCCCCGCCACAAAATGATCAGATAGAGGCCCAAAACAATCAGAACCCACAGCCAGCCGCCTTCCTCACCGATCACCGAAAAAATAAAATCCGTGTGCGGGGCGGGCAGGTAAAAAAGTTTCTGGTAACCCTGGCCGAACCCTTTGCCCAGAAGACCGCCGGAGCCGAATGCCATGAGGGAGTGAATGATTTGGTAGCCCTCGTCCAAAGGATACCGCCAGGGGTCCAGAAATATCATGAACCGCTTCAGCCGGTATGGGGAGCTGACAATCAGGTAGGCGGCCACCGGCAGTATCATCAGAAACGTCACTGTCAGGTGCAGCGCCCGGACCCGACCGGCAAACATGACCGCCCAGGCCAGCATCCACATAATGACGATGGACCCGAAATCCGGCTGCAGAATAATGAGGCCGGAGAGCAGGCAAAGGATTAACACATGGGGCAAAAAGCCGATATTTAACTCTTCGACCCGGTCCTGTTTTTTGGCGAGGGAATAGGCCATGAAAATAATCAGCGCCAGCTTGGCAAATTCCGTGGGCTGAAAAGAGATCCCTTTCAGCCGCAGCCAGCGGGTGGCGCCGCCCGCGCTCTGGCCGACCCCGTTGATCAAAAGCGCCGATAGCAGAACAATGGCGACGATAAAAAAGAGATACGTCAACGGCCGATAGACCCGATAGGGAATAAAACGGATGAGCAGCATGACCATGGCGCCGAGCCCGGCAAATATGAGCTGCTTTTCAAAAAAATAGTATTCATTGCCGAACTGCTTTAAAGCGATCTCACAGCTGGCGCTGTAAATCATGGCCACGCCGATGCCGACCAAAAGCAGGACCGGCACAAGCAGGGTGTAATCGCACACATAACAGGGCCTGGCCGTTGATTTTTTGGCCTGTTGCGGTTTACCCATGGTCTGCCGCCTCCAGTTGCCGCACATTTTCGGCAAAATCATCGCCCCGGTGGGCATAGCTCTCATACATATCAAAACTGGCACACGCCGGCGAAAGCAGCACTGTATCCCCGGATTGCGCCGCATTCCATGCGGTGCGCACGGCTTCGGCCATTGAGGCTGATTGGCTGACCGGCGCCTCGCATCCGAGTTCGGCTTTTATCGTATCCGCGGCCTCGCCCATGACGATCAAATGCTTGACCCGGTCCGCAAACAGCGGCTTTAAGGCTGAATAGCCGCCGCCCTTGTCCCGGCCGCCCAGAATCAGAATCAGCGGTGTGGAAAAGGACGCGAGCGCCCGAACCACGGCATCCACATTGGTCGCCTTGGAATCATCAATGAACTGTACTCCGCCTATGGTGGCCACCGGCGTCATGCGGTGGGAAAGTCCGTGAAAACGGCGGATGGTTTCCTGTATGCCGGCAATGGGCGCCCCCACCGCAGAGGCCGCCAGCGCCGCGGCAGCGATGTTTTCCCGGTTATGCCCCCCCAAAAGGGGAATATCCCGGCAATCCAGCCAGGCTTGCCCGGCCTTCGGGAGTTTGAGACGGATGTGGGCATCGGTCAGCCATGCCCCCTTTCCAGCCGTATCATCCGCATTAAACGGCAGCACCGTTGACTTAATACCGGGCAGCAGTTCCCTTACAGCCGGGTCCGCCCCGTTTAACACCGCCGTATCATCCGGCGCCTGGTTTTCAAAAATCCGCCCCTTGGATCGGACATAGCCGGCAAAATCCGCATACCGGTCCAGGTGATCGGCGGTGATATTTAAGAGCACCGCCACCCGGGGCCGGAACGTGTCAATGGTATCCAGCTGAAAACTGCTGATTTCAACCACGGCAAAATCCGCGGTACCGCCTTGATCCGCGAATTCAATAAGCGGGGTGCCGAGGTTGCCGCCGACAAACACATCATAGCCGGCATCTGTCAGCATCTCGCCCACCAAAAGCGTGGTGGTCGATTTCCCGTTGGTCCCGGTAACCGCGATGATCGGAGTTTTTATGAACCGGTAGGCCAGCTCGATCTCGCCGGTGACCGGAATGTTTTTCGCCCGCGCCTGCCGGATCGGTTCGATGGTATGGGGCACGCCCGGACTTAAAACAATGAGATCCGCGGATAAAAATGTCTCGGGACGGTGACCGCCAAGCTCCAGAGAGACATCGCAGCCGCTAAGTTCAGCCAGCGAGGCGCCGAGCGTTTCCGCATCTGCCTGGTCTGTGGCGGTCACGCGCGCCCCCCGGCGTTCCAAAAACCGGACCAGTGCGTTTCCCGTTTTTCCGAGACCGACCACCAGAATATGTTTGTTCTTAATCTCCACGGGCTTTTTATCTCAATTTTAATGTGCTTACAGCGATCAGGGCCAAAAGAATCGAAACAATCCAGAACCTCACGATCACCTTGGACTCCGCCCAACCCTTTAACTCAAAATGATGGTGGAGAGGGGCCATTAAAAAAATCCGTCTTCCGCGGGTCAGCTTGAAATAAGCCACCTGAATGATCACGGACAGGGCCTCAATAAGAAAAATGCCGCCCACAATCATCATCAAGATTTCCTGCTTGGTAATGACCGCAATGGTGCCCAGCGCGCCGCCTAAGGGGAGGGAGCCCACATCGCCCATAAAAATCTGCGCCGGATAGGTATTGAACCATAAAAATCCGAGCCCGGCCCCGGCCATGGCCCCGCACATAATGGTTACCTCACTGCTGCCATAGACATATGGGATCTGGAGATATTCGGCGATGCGGCTATGCCCCGCCACATAGGCAAACAGCATATAGGTGGCCGCCGTTATAATCACCGGTCCGATGGCCAGGCCGTCCAGGCCGTCTGTGAGATTGACCGCATTCGAGGTGCCGACGATGACCAGCACCGCAAAAACAATGTATCCGAGCCCGAGATCCGGCCGGAAACCTTTAAAAAAGGGGACCGTCACCCGGGTGTCAAATTCGGGCATAATATGGAGGAGGCTGCCGGCCGCAAAGGCGATCACAACCTGAAGCAGAAATTTTTCCCGTCCGCTTAAGCCGCGGTTCCGTTTTTTGATCTGCTTGAGATAATCATCAATAAACCCGATGGCGAAATAGCCGACCGTCACCAAAAGGATGATCCAAACATAGGGATTTGTCAGATCCACCCATAAAATGGCGCCGATAATAATGGCGGTCATGATGAGCACCCCGCCCATGGTCGGGGTCCCCGCCTTGTCCTGATGGGCGGCCGGACCCACCCGGCGGATATACTGTCCGATCTGTTTTTCACTGAGTTTTCCGATGACCCAGGGCCCGAGCAGGAAACAAATTAAAAAGGCGGTAAGGCTGGCATAGATGGTCCGGAACGTAATGTAGCGGAACACGTTAAAAAACGATATGTCCGCATGCAGGGAAAAAAGTAAATGATAGAGCATAACTAAACCCCCGCCTGCCCGACTTTTAAGGATTCCTGATGGAGGAGCTGCTGAACGATCTGTTCCATGCCGGTGCTCCTTGAGCCCTTGACCAGCACCCAGTCTTCCGGAGATAGCGTTTCCGCCAGATTTTCCAGAATTTCGGATTTGCTGCCGACAAGCACCGCGCTTTCCGGCATTCCACTGGCAAGCGCGCCATTTGCCACGTCCCGGGCAAAGGTACCGGTCAGATACAATCGGTCAATGCCGCCGGCTGCTGCCGCCCGGCCGACTTCTGTATGCAGTTCGGCCGCCCTGTCGCCGAGCTCGAGCATGTCACCTGCCACTAGAATCGCCGAGTGGCCGCCCTTTAATGCCATTAGTGCATCAATGGCCGCCTTCATGGATCCGGGGTTGGCATTATATGCGTCATCAATAATATGAATACCGGTTCGGGTTTCCGTATGGGCCATACGGCCGGCCACCGGCCGAAACGCCTCGATGCCGGATTTTATGGCTTCCCTGGAAATGCCCGCGGCATAACCCGCAGCAGCGGCCGCCAGTGCATTGGCGAGCATATACCGGCCCGGGGCATGAAGGATGACCGGGATTTGCCCGTCCGGCAGGCACAGATTGAATTCGGTCATCATGCCAACCGGCCGGACCGCATCGGCCCGCACATCAGCGTTGTCAGCCAGGCCAAAATAGAGAGTTCGACTGTTTGCCATTTCACCCAGGCGGGGGCCGAAGCCGTCGTCCGCATTTAAAACGGCCGTCCCATGAGCGGGAATATACTCCAAAAGTTCCGCTTTGGCGGCCATCACATGCTCAACATCCTTTAGCCCTTCCAAATGGGCCGGCCCGATATTGGTGATCACCCCGATATCCGGCCGGCTGATATCAGCCAGCCGCCCGATTTCCCCCGGATGATTCATGCCGAGTTCCACCACGGCCGCCTCATGGGCCCGGCTCAGCCGTAAAAGGGTGAGCGGCAGCCCGATTTCGTTATTCAGATTCCCCTGGGTCGACAGGGTGGTTCTTTCCTGACTGACGATCGAAGCGATCAGTTCCTTGGTGGTGGTTTTCCCGTTGGACCCGGTAATGGCGACAACCGGAATGCCCGCCCGCTGCCGCTGGAATGCGGCCAGATCGCCCAAGGCCAGGGTGGTGTCGGCCACCATGATGCAGCAGCCGCCAGCCTCAGACCAGTCGATCAATTGCTCGCGATCCGGCAGGGACTTATGGATCATAATCCCCTTGATGCCGGCCCCCATCAGCTCCGGAATAAATGCATGGCCGTCATATTTCGCCCCCCGTATGGCCACAAACAGGTGATCCCTGGCAATGATGCGCGAATCAATGCCGATATCGGCGAACTCGGCGGACATCGGGCCCGCCAACAGGGTGCCGCCAGTGGCCTGCAGCAAATCCTCTATGTGCCATGTCATCGGGGTGTGCATTAGTTTAGTGAAAGCCCCTGCGCCGCAATTTTGCGGTCATCAAAATCCAAAACCCTCTTGCCCACGATCTGATAGGTTTCATGGCCCTTACCGGCGATCAAAACCGTATCCCCCGGCTTTGCCGACCGGATCCCCAGATAGATGGCCTTCCGCCGGTCGGGTTCCACCACATAGCCCGGATGCGACCATCCGCCTTCAAGTGTCTCGGCTTTCAGCTGCCGGGGCCGCACCGCGTGGGTGCCGCGGCGGATGGCCTCTATAATCTCCAGAGGCGGTTCGGTCCGGGGGTTATCTGAGGTAATGCCCACCAGATCACTCAGCCTGCCTGCGATCTCGCCCATCTTGGGCCGCTTGTCCGCATCCCGGTCCCCGCCGCAGCCGAATACGCAGATCAAGCGGCCGGCATTGACCTCGCGCAGTGTTTCCAGGACATTTTCCAGCGCCTTGGGGGTGTGGGCATAATCCACGAACACATGACGGCCGGCAGCATCGGGAATCCGCTCCAGCCGGCCGGGAACATTCTTAAATGCCGAGATCCCATCGGCGATGCGCTCAACCGGAAGCTCAAGTGCAAGGCCGACACCGGCGGCGCACAGAATATTTTCCAGATTGAACCGCCCCACCAGTTTGGAATCAATGGCAAGCCCGCCTGCCGGTGTCTGAATAGCCGCCTGAATGCCGGTTTCATCAAACGCCGTATCAGTCGGATGAACCGAACAGTCCGGCGTATCGCCCACGGTAAGCACCGGACAATGATGAATCCGGTCCGCCATTTCCCTGCCCTGCGGATCCATCGTATTGATAACCGCGCAGGCCTTCGCTTTTTTCCCGTTCAGCCGGAGATAATCCGTAAACAGGCGCTGTTTGGCATGCCAATAGGCCGTCATGGTACCATGAAAATCCAGGTGATCCTGACTCAAGTTGGTAAACACGCTCACATCAAAAATGCAGCCATAAATCCGATCCAATTCAATGCCGTGGGAGGAGACCTCCATGACCACATGGGTCGTCCCGGCATCCCGCATTTCCGATAAAATCTGCTGAAGCTCCGGGGCCTCCGGTGTGGTCAGCGAACTGGCGAATGTCTCACCGCCGTATCGGTAATTGATGGTGCCGATCACCCCCACCCGAATATGTTGGCGTTCCAGCATCTGCTCAATTAAAAAGGCCACCGTGGTTTTTCCGTTGGTGCCGGTAATCCCGATCATCACCAGGTGATCCGCCGGATTACCATAAAACCGGGCGGCGGAAAGCGCCAGCGCCCTGCGGGCATTTTCAACTTGAATGACTGCGGTATCTGCGCCTACGTTGACATCCTTCTCAACCACTACGGCGGCCGCGCCCCGGGCAATGGCATCTGAAATATATTGATGGCCGTCCGTGCGCAGGCCTTTTATCGCCACGAACATGCCGCCGGGCACCACCGCATCCGACCGGTAATGGATCGCCGCGATCTCCCGATCCGCATCATGCGACAGGTCAGGTCCGGGCTCGGCCGGATCAAGTGCCGGCGCTATCGCTTCTATGAGCAAAGACAGCTTCATGCGCCCTTCTTTTTGGACTTAAACGCCGCATTATAATTCTTTCTTTTCTCCAGCGGCGGAACATCCAAATAATTAAATGACTCCAGGACGATCTGCTTAAATGCCGGGGCTGCCACCACACCGCCGTAATGATGCTTCTGGGGCTCATCAATCACCACCAGTGCCGCCAGCTTCGGGGCGTTTTTAGGCGAAAACCCCACAAACACCCCATTGTATTCGCAGTTCTCATAGGTGCCTCGGGAATTGATCTTCTGGGCGGTCCCGGTTTTACCGCAAACCGTGTATCCGGCTGGCACCGCCCGGCTGCCGGTGCCGTCCGCTGTTGTCACAGAAAACATGATTTCTTTCAGAATCTCCGCGGTGCGGGCGGAGACAGCCCGCCCACGGGTTTCCGGGG
>DATGCF010000084.1:0-4957 GCA_035312245.1 Desulfosalsimonadaceae bacterium | reverse complement strand
CGCTGTCATTCCGAGGAGCGCGAGCGAGGAGGAATCTTTAAGATTTCTCGCTGCCGCTCGAAATGACAGTATGAACGGATTTTCAGGGTCTTTTTGAGTGAGTTTTTGCAAAAGTGCCTCGGCAGCGGCATAAATCGCTTTTTGCGAGATTAGCTTAACAATAATACAAAACGAAAGTAAATTTAAAATTCGGATTCAGGGGCTAAGAATGTTTGCCCTTTTGTTCCCTCTTTGATAGGGCAGGCAAATTCAGCGGGATTCAAAATGACATGGATTTACGGAAAAGCGCCCAATGACCCGACAGCAGAAAGCCTATTTATATGCCGGCGCGGCGGTGCTCATCTGGTCCACCGTGGCTTCGGCATTTAAACTATCGCTTCGGCACCTCACCACCCTGCAGCTGCTGCTTTGGGCGGATGTGGTCTCCATCATCTGCCTGTTCGGGGTGCTTTTTTTTCAGGGCAAAATTTATCTGCTCCGCCGCTATAACGCTAAATCCCTGATGCGGGCGGCCGGGCTCGGGTTTTTAAATCCGTTTCTGTACTATACGATATTGTTCGCCGCCTATGATCTGCTCCCCGCCCAGGAGGCCCAGCCGCTCAATTATACGTGGGCCATTACCTTAAGCCTTCTGTCTGTTCCGCTCTTAAAACAGCCCATCGGTCTTCGGGAGCTATTGGCCATTTTTATCAGCTACTTTGGGGTGGTGGTGATCTCGACTCACGGCAACCTAACCGCCCTTGAATTCTCGAACGGCCTCGGGGTGGTGTTGGCACTGGGCAGTACGGTGATTTGGGCGCTTTACTGGATCTATAACACCCGGGATGAAAATGATGCGGTGGCCGGGTTATTTCTTAATTTCGTATTCGGATTTCCATTTATTCTGGCTGCCTGCCTTGTTTTCTCTGATCCGTTTCCGGATACCCTGCATGGATTTATCGGCGCCCTCTATGTGGGGGTGTTTGAGATGGGGATCACATTCGTCTTTTGGTTAAATGCCCTAAAGTTGACCCGCAGCACGGCCCGGGTCAGTACCCTGATTTTTTTTTCTCCGTTCCTGTCGCTGGTCTTTATTCGGATTTTCGTAGGTGAGGCCATTCGAATCTCAACCGTCATCGGGCTCATTTTTATTATTGCCGGCAGTGTGCTGCAGCAGACCGGGAAGTTGCAGAAAATTAATTAGATGTTAATTTATGAGGAAATTCGGGAGCCTTAGTTTTTGCCCGCAACCTGCCGCACCGATGTAAATTTGCAATTGACGCGAAGGGTTCGGCCGGGTAATAAAGCGTTATTGCTTAAACCGTGCCTAAACTTAGGGTAAACCGTAATTAATCAACGACCATTTATGAGGAAAGGGGATGTTTATGAAAAAGCTATTGTCACTTCTTATAGCGGTCAGTTTCCTGTTCGCCGTACCAGCGCTGGCGAAAGACACGCTCAAAATCGGTTTGATGTGCCCGCTCACCGGCTCATGGGCCAGTGAGGGCCAGGACATGAAGCAGATCCTTGAACTGCTGGCGGATCAGGTCAATAATGCCGGCGGTCTGCTGGGCAAGAACGTCGATATTGTCGTGGGAGATGACGGGGGGGATCCGCGAACCGCGGCGCTGGCCGCCCAGCGGCTGGCCACCCAGGATGTGGCGGGTGTGATCGGCACCTATGGATCATCGATTACCGAAGCCTCCCAGAATATCTACGCGGCTGCCAAAATCATCCAGATTGCCAATGGATCCACGGCCATTCGGCTGACCGAAAAGGGGCTTAAGTATTTCTTCCGCACCTGCCCCCGCGATGATGAGCAGGGCCGGGTGGCAGTTGAGACGATTTTGGGCCAAGGGTACGAAAAAGTGGCCATCCTGCATGACAACACCACCTACGCCAAGGGCCTGGCAGATGAGGCCAATGGCCGGCTTGAAGACGAGGATGCCGAGGTAGTCTTTTTTGATGCGCTCACCCCGGGTGAGCAGGATTATAATACGATTCTGTCCAAGATAAAGGCAACAAAGCCGGATGTGGTGTTCTTTACCGGGTATTATCCAGAGGCCGGCATGCTGCTTCGCCAGAAAACGGAGATGGGCTGGGACGTGCCCTTTATCGGCGGCGATGCCAACAACAATCCGGATCTGGTCAAAATCGCCGGCAAAAAAGCCGCCCAGGGTTTTTATTTCCTCTCTCCACCGGTTCCCCAGGACCTGCCGACCAAGGAAGCCCAGGAATTTTTAGCTGCCTATGAAGAACGGTATGCCTCGACCCCGGGCTCCATTTGGGCGGTTCTGGCCGGTGATGGGTTCCGCGTGCTGGTCAAAGCGATTGAGGAAACCGAATCCACGGATTCCGATAAAATAGCCGATTACCTGCATAATGAGCTTCAGGGCTTCTCCGGATTAACCGGAACCATTTCCTTTAATGATAAAGGCGACCGGGTGGGCGACGTCTACCGGGTGTATAAGGTGGATGCCGAGGGAAATTTCGTGCTTCAGGAATAAGATTAAAGATATCGGACTTCTAAGTAACTGATCGTACTCAGTCCCGCGCGAGCGGGACGGTGCTCGTACTCGTCATCGTACTCGAAAAAATTCAAAGCCGATTACGAGTACGAGTACGAGTACGAGTACGAGCATTCAGGATATGAATCCATGGAATTATTTTTTACCCAATTGACCAACGGCCTGGCGGTGGGCGGGATTTATGCCCTGATTGCCCTGGGCTATACCATGGTCTACGGTGTGTTAAAGCTCATTAATTTTGCCCATGGGGATTTGTTTACCATTGGCGCATATCTTGGGCTGACCCTTTTGACTTCGCTTTCCCTGACCGATCATCTGGGGCCGGTCTTGGGCGTGCTGCTCTTATCAGTGATGGCCATGGGGCTGGTCGGAGTGATCGGAATTCTGCTTGATCGGGCGGCGTATAAGCCGCTTCGAACCTCGCCGCGGCTTTCGGCCGTGGTTTCAGCGCTTGGGGCATCCATTGTGTTTTCCAACACGGTTATGCTGGTTTACGGCCCCAATCCCAAGGTTTACCCGCATGGCATTCTGACCTCCCAGGCCATCCACATTTTCGGCCTTTCCATACCGGTGATGCGGGTTATCATTCTTGCCAGCTGTATTATCCTCATGGTGGCCCTTTACACGTTTATCCAGAAGACAAAAATCGGCACGGCCATCCGGGCGGCGGCCATTGACCAGGATGCGGCCCGGCTGATGGGAATTAATGTGGACCGCGTGATCATGCTGGTGTTTTTCATTGGCCCGGCATTGGGCGGGGCCGCCGGCGTGATGGTGGGGCTTTATTACGGTCAGATAAATTTTACCATGGGCTGGATTTACGGACTAAAGGCATTTACTGCTGCGATTCTCGGCGGGATTGGCAACATCCCCGGCGCCATGGTGGGCGGCCTGCTCCTTGGCGTGATCGAGGCCCTGGGCGCGGCCTATATCTCCATGGCCTGGAAGGATGCGATTGCCTTCGGTGTGTTAATACTGATTCTGATTGTTCGACCCACCGGACTGCTGGGCGAACGGGTGGCGGAAAAAATATGACTGACGGCTTCGTAAAAAGTCCAATATCTTTGTTGCGCTGCATACCTCGGGATTTCACGTACGAGTCAGTACGCTGCATCCCTCGGGATTTGCGCGCCGCGATCTTGAACTTTTTTCTTTGCCGTCTCAAAATCGACTTTTTAAGAGTCCATCATGACTGATACCAGGACAAAAATTCGAAAAACCGTTTACACCCTTGTGGTGGTGTTTTGGATATTCGCCCCGCTATATTTGAACAACTACTGGACCGATGTGCTAAACAATGTGGCCATTTATGCGATTCTGGGCCTGTCCCTGAATATCATCCTGGGCTACGGCGGGATGTTTCACATGGGGCATGCCGCGTTTTACGCCATCGGTGCCTATACCACGGCGATTATCAATACCACTTATGGGATACCGGTGCTTTGGCTGATGCCGGTGGCCGGTATCAGCGCCGGGTTGTTCGCCCTGGTGGTGGCCAAACCGATCATCCATTTACGGGGGGATTATCTGCTGATTGTCACCATCGGGATGGTGGAGATCGTGCGGATTGCCCTGATCAACAATGTATTCGGAATCACCGGCGGCGCCAACGGCATTTTCGGGATATCGAGCCCCAGTATTTTCGGGTATTCCATAAATGGGATCGTGCAAACGGGCCAGTTTTTTTATCTGATCACCGCGTTTTTGGCCATAACCATTCTGCTTTTTTATCTGCTTGAGCATTCCCGGTTCGGCCGGGCCTTGAAATATTTGTGCTCCGATGAAATCGCTGCGGAGGGCAGCGGGATCAACACCGCCGGATACAAGCTGGCCGCCTTTGTGGTGGGGGCCTTTTGGGCAGGCATGACCGGCACCCTGTATGCCTCAAAAATCACCTTTATCTCACCGGAGTCGTTTTCCTTCTGGGAGTCTGTGGTAATGTTCATGATCGTGATTCTGGGCGGCTCCGGAAGCATCCCGGGCGTGCTTCTGGGTGCGATTCTGATTATCGGTCTGCCGGAGGTCTTCCAGGAGCTTCAGCAGTACCGGCTGCTTATTTTCGGCTTGGCCCTTGTGGTCATGATGGTTTTTCGGCCGCAGGGGATTCTGCCGCCCAAGCCCCACGAGTATCCGCTGGAGTCGCTTGATGAAAGCGAGGTGACCCTATGAGCCTTTTAAGTGTGAAAAATGCGACTAAGCGATTCGGCGGGCTTTTGGCGGTGGATGCGGTTTCCTTTGATATTCCGGAAGGCTCGGTATTCGGAATGATCGGGCCGAACGGCGCAGGCAAGACCACGGTCTTTAATCTCATTACGGGCAATTATAAGGTAGGCGGCGGCAGTATTGTTTTTGAAGACACAGATATTACCAACCGGCTGACGCATAAGATCGTGAAACTGGGCATTGCCCGGACCTTTCAGACCATACGGCTGTTTGCCAACATGTCGGTG
>DATGCF010000083.1:0-9516 GCA_035312245.1 Desulfosalsimonadaceae bacterium | reverse complement strand
GTGCTCCACGCAATTATTACAGGTGGCGCAGGAGAAGAGCACCTCCTGAAGCCTCGCATCCGCTTCAATCTCATTGTCCAGCCAGGCCCTTAACAGCCACATCCGGCCGCCGGGGGAAAAGGATTCAAACCGGTAACGCAGGTACGCCGGACAGTTGATATCCGAATAGTCACTGGGCAGTTTGCAAAACCCGCACCGAAAGCATCGATGCAGAATCTCTTCGTGCTCCATTGTCTTTCCTTCTTGGATTGTTATTCATCAATATAGAACCGCCAGGCGCAGTACCACTCTTCCGGATGCGGGTCGGGCGGACAGCCGATACACTCGGTTTTAATCCGATCATCGATGGAGCGGGCAAAATAGGTATACTCCACCAGGCCGGCGGTTTTACAGGGATAATCCTCAAGCCCTTTCCGTTTTCTGGCCGCCTGGACCCGGCAGTCGTTCATCTGAAAAACAAAACTATCCGGCTTTTCCTCGGTAAAAGACTGCTGGTTGACATTGGCATACAACCGAAACCCCAGGGCCTTTTTTAACCCCTCCAGCCCGGGACGCTCGGACATGTTAAAGAAGCGCTTGATGGTCCAGGCCTCAAACGGCGAAAACTGTGTCCAGCAGGAATCATTACACCGCTTGGCGTCATTCATCCCGTGCTCGAACTCGACGGACTGAAACCAGACCCCGTCATTGACCAGCCAGTTGACGGATACGGTATTTAAAAGCGCCATCAATTTTTCCCGCGGCATCTCGGCCAGCGGGGCCGGCAGATCCTCGGCCGCCATATCAAACCCCAGGGTTTTGGAAAGCCGCTTCATCTGGATATTAAAACTTTTGCTGGACGCCTCGTCAAGCACCTCCAGGGCCCGGTCCATGCGCAACTGGTGCCGCACCTCCGTAAACCAGAAGGCATAGTGCATGACAATCCGGTGAAAAAGATTGATCACATAGCGGGCCAAGTCCTCATTGGACAGCTCATCTAGCGAATTGACGTTATCCGGCATGATTGCTCCTTGTCCATCCAAAATTTTTATTTACTCGCTTTCGACTGTCATTTCGAGCGGCAGCGAGAAATCTTTTATACAAGATTCCTCGTCGCTTTCGCTCCTCGGAATGACAAGAGCAAAGGCCCGTCTCACAATGGCAATGGAACAGGCGCTATAATACGAGCGTTCTTATGTCTTTAGCTCTTCCATATCCTGATAAAAATCCAAAGCCTCCGGATTTTTGAGCGCATCCCGGTTATGGACCGGCTTGTTTTCAATCGTCTTTTTAACAGCCAGCTCCACCTTTTTCATATTTAAGGTGTACGGGATATCCGGCACCCCGATAATCTTTGCCGGCACATGCCGGGGGGAGGCTTCACTGCGGATCACCTTCTTGATATGCTGTTTTAGCTCATCTGTCAGCTGGTGCCCATCTGCCATTTTCACAAACAGGATCACCCGCACATCATTTTCCCAGGTCTGGCCGATCACAATGCTGTCCTCGATTTCATCGATCATCTCCATCTGGCGATAGATCTCCGCCGTGCCGATGCGGACGCCGCCGGGATTTAAGGTGGCATCCGAGCGGCCGTAGATTTTAACCCCGCCATGATCGTTTATTTCAATATAGTCCCCGTGGCGCCACACACCGGGGTATACGCTGAAATAGGCGTCAATGTATTTCTGATTATCCGGATCATTCCAGAAATAGATCGGCATGGAGGGAAAGGGGGCGGTGCAGACCAGTTCACCCTGCTCACCCAACACCGGCTTGCCATCCTGATTAAATGCCTCCACCTTCATGCCCAAGCCCCGGCATTGGAGCTCTCCCTTATAAACCGGGCCGATGGGGTTACCCAGCGCAAAGCAGCCGTTTAAATCCGTGCCCCCGGAGATGGAGGACAGCTGAAGATCGGATTTAATCCCATCATACACGTATTCAAAGCCTTCCTCGGAAAGGGGCGATCCGGTGGAGAGAATCGCCCGGAGGTGGCGGAGGTCATATTTGTCCCCCGGCCGCAGCCCCGTATTCCTTAATGCGGAAATATAGCCGGCGCTGGTGCCGAACACCGTGAGCTTTTCATTCTGGGCCATCTCCCAGAGTACCCCCTCATCGGGGTAAAAGGGATTGCCGTCGTAAAGCACGATGGTTGCCCCGGTGCCTAAAGCACAGGTCAGCCAGTTCCACATCATCCATCCGCAGGTGGTGAAATAAAACACCACATCCTGCCGCTTAACGTCGGTGTGCAGGATATGCTCCTTTAACTGATTGATCAGAATCCCGGCGCTTCCCTGCACCATACATTTAGGCAGCCCGGTGGTACCGGACGAGTACATGATGTATAGGGGATGGTTGGCCGGGAGCTGGGCAAAATCGATTGAAAGGCCGGATTCGGCGGATTTGAAATCATCCATCCGCATCGCTTTGTCAATGCCCGAGATATCCGGCTCGGACTGGGTATACGGCACAACAACCACCCGCTCGATGGAGGGGATCTGCTTGACGATATCCGCCACCCGGGAGAGGGAATCAATGCGTTTGCCCTTGAAAAAGTACCCGTCCGCGGAAACCAGGACCTTTGGGGCAATCTGGCCGAACCGGTCCATCACTCCCTTAAACCCGAAATCCGGTGAACAGGAGGACCAGGTAGCGCCCAGGCTGGTGGCCGCCAGCGTGGCAATAATGGTCTGCGGCATATTGGGCATGTAGCCCACCACCCGCTCGCCCGGCTGGACACCGAGTTCCTTTAAAGACGCGGCCATACGCGCCACTTCATCATAAAGCTCGGCATAGGTCAGTCGCACGGTTTCCTGGTCTTCACCCTTGAAAATGATCGCCAGCTCGTCATCGCGGTAACGGAGCAGGTTTTCGGCAAAATTGAGCCGCGCGCCGATAAACCATTCAGCCCCCGGCATTTTGTTCAGATCATCCACCACCTGTTCATAGGGCTGCGAGTGGATGATATCGGCAAAGTCCCACATGGCAGCCCAAAACTCCGGAATCTGATCCACGGACCACTGGTAGAGCTCTTGATAATTGGATATGGACAGATTGTACCGGCCGTTCAAATACTGGATAAACCGGTACATATTGGTCTGCTTGATTTGCTCCTCGCTCGGTTGCCATAAAATCTTAGACATAATCGGCATCCCCTTTACTTGGGTTGGTATTTTTCCGGTAGCACGGCCTTGTCGCCCCATTCCTTGGGCAGGAGCTGTTTCGCTTCTTCGCCCTGCTTTTCCTTAAGCGGCTTTAAACCCGGCCGGGCAAATTTCATATGCCCCTCTTTAAGCGTCCGGCCGTTGATCACCGCTTCGCTTCGCAGCCGATGACCGGCGGTTTTTTCCATCAGGCGGCCCAGCTTGAGCACGTGATCCACGTCATAGCCGTGCTCAATACCCATTTCATCGATCTGGACCAGCATATCTTCCAGGCAGGTAAGACCCACGTACCGGGGATCTTCGTAGTAATACTCCCCGGTCCCGGGCACCGGGCAGTCGTCCAGGAAATTGGCGGGCTGTCCGCCCATGCCGCCGATGGTGGCCTCGAAATTATTGATTCCCGCCTGAAGCGCAGCCAGTATCGAGGCGGACCCCACGCGTTTGGTCTCATGGAAATGGGCGATGTGCACGCTCGTTTCCGGAATCTCATCCAGAATCATGGAAAAATACCGGTAGACCTCGGCGGCAGAGGCGCTGCCGTCATGATCCGCGTGCTCGATATCCGATGCCCCGATCTCAAGCCAGCGCTTGGTGAACTCCACGGCATCCTTTAATTCCGTGGCGCCGGCGATGGGGCTTCCCCAGATCGTGCTGACTGTGCCGCACATCTTGATCCCGGCGTCCCGGCATTTTTTGATGCTGCGCTCAGCCTCCTTCCAGTACATGGGCAGCGTGGTCCCGGAATTGGCAAAGTGGTGCTCCTCCTCGGTGGAGACCATCATCAGCACCCGGTCCGGCCCGATCCCCTTATCTTTGAGTTCAATGGCCTTATCCACCGCCGGTTCCCGGATGGTCACCGCCGTCACACAGATATCGTCCGGATTGATATTTCTTTTGGCGCAGCGCCGTTTGAACCGCTCGCTTCGCAGATGGGACAGCACCTCTTCGGCATCGCTGAACTGGGGCAGCAGATAGGGGTTGCCCAGATTGGTCACCTCTATGTAGCGGCAGCCCGCAAAAATGAGCTGCTCCGCATAATAGATCTTCGCCCGGGTGGAGATGAATTTCTCCAGATGCTGGAACCCGTCTCTTACGGTGATATCGCCGATGGTCACCTTTTTCGGCATGCGGGGAAAAACTTTCCACAGATCATATTCTGTCATGTTTGCCTCCTGTTATTAGTTTTTTTTAAAATCGGAAATTGCCGAAAGACGGCTCGCCGATGGGCTTGACCAGGCTGACCTCAAGCGCCATGCTGAGCCACTCCCGGATTTCAGAAAATTTAAGCACCCGATCGTTTAACAAGCGCGCCCCGCAGAAAAAGGGATGCGCTTCACCATCGTATTTATCCACCATTTTCTGATGGAACTCATTCCTTTCTTCCTGGCTCATGGGTTTGCCCTGGGCCTCGCGCTTTCGCTCCTCAATGGAAAGCAATACACCGCCGGCACTTCGGCCGCTCATCACTGAGGTGCGGCCCCGCATGGTGGTGAATAGAAAATTCGGCCGGTAGGCGCGGCCGCACATGCCATAGTTGGCCGCGCCGTTATCCGGGCCGATGACCACCTGAATTTTTGGCACCTGGGCGCACGCAGCCGCACGGACCATGTCGGCTCCGTACTTGCCGATACCGGCACTTTCAGCATCTGATCCAACCATATATCCAGGGGAATTCTGCAGATAAAGGATCGGTATCTTTTCATAGCTGCAGCGGACAACCCATTCCGCCACTTTCCGGGCGGCTTCTTCAAAAATAATGCCGATCCGGTTGGACGCGATAACGCCTACCGGGAAACCCTTCAGACGAATCTTTCCGGTCAGGATATTGTCGGCCTTGCCGGGCATATAGTTTCGCTTATACTCGGAGAAGTAGCTGTCATCCGCAAAAGTTTCCAGAATCGCCCGGGCATCGATCCCCTGGTTAGCCGTGGCGGGCATTAAATCGTAGATTTTGTCCGCCGGCACCTTGGGGGGCCGCTCTTCATAGCGGTGGAGGTGGGTGGTCTGCGGGGCTTCGAGGGATAAAATCTCACGGACCTTGTCAATGGCCTCATCCTGGGATTTGCAGAAATGATCCGCCCCGCCCGATACATGGGTGTGTACCTTGGCGCCGCCCAATTCCTCCGCGGTGATCACCTCGCCGGTGGCCATCTTTACCAGCGGCGGCCCGCCCAGGAAAGAATAGGAGAATTTGTCGATCATTACGGCCTCACAGGCCATAAAAACGATGTATGCCCCGCCCGCGGTATTGCCGCCCGTGGAAAGCGTCACCTGTTTTAACCCCTGGGCGGACATCCGGGCCATGTTATAGAACATGGACCCGAAATGCTGGTCGTCCGGAAATACATCGGCCTGCATGGGCAGAAACGCGCCGCCGGAGTCCGCGATATAGACGCAGTTTAGGCCGTTTTCTTCGGCAATGGCCTGGGCCCGCATATGTTTTTTAAGGGTAATGGGGAAATAGGTGCCCGCCTTTACCCGGGAGTCATTGGCAAATATCATGGTCCAGTTGCCGCGGATCTTGCCGATGCCGGTCACAACACCGCCGCAGGGCACATCCGGCACGCCGGGATAGTTCATGCCGAACCCGGCGATCTGGCCCAGTTCATAGAATTTGGTGCCCGGATCAATCAGCATCTGGATCAGTTCGCGCACCGGGCGTTTTCCGTGTTTGCGAAGCTTCTCCACCGCCTTTTCCCCGCCTGGCCAAAGCGTTTCGTTTATCCGCGCATCCAGTTTGGCTTCCTCTGACTCCCAGTGCTTACGATTTTTTTCAGCCTCTTCGCTCATGATATGTCCTTTGAATAGGGTATAGGGTCTAAGGTCTAAGGTTTAAGGTAAATGCTCACACTCCATACGTAAAAATGCTTTCAAAACCTCAGATCGCATCCAAGAACAAGGCGCGGTCTGATGAAAAAGCGCAGCATACATGGAAGTATGTGAGCATTTTGAAGAAGACCGCAACGCCGTTATTGGATGTTAGATAGGGTTTTGAAATCATTTTCCTTTATATACCGGCTTTCTTTTTTCCCGAAACGCCGCGAGCCCTTCGGTTCGATCCTCGGTGGGGATCGTAATCCAATAGGCATTGGACTCAATGGTCAGCCCCGTGTGCAAATCTGTTTCCAGGCCGGCATCAATGGCATATTTTGCCTGCTCAATGGCGATCGGGCCGCCCTCGCAGATCATGGCCGCCATTTTACGGGCCTCATCCATCAGCAGTTCCGGCTCGCAGATAGAATTGACCAGGCCGATCGCATGGGCCTCTTTGGCATCCACCCGGCGGCCGGTTAAAATCAGCTCTTTTGCCTTTCCCCGGCCGATCAGCCGCGGCAGGCGCTGTGTGCCGCCGGCGCCTGGAATAATGGCAAGCCGGGTCTCAGTGAGGCCCATGGTGGCATTCATGGAGGCAATGCGGATGTCACAGGCGAGCAGCAGCTCAGTGCCGCCGCCTAATGCTACCCCGTTTATCGCGGCGATGACCGGCTTGTTCAAGGATTCAATCTCCGTAAACAGGGTCCGAATGGTATAGATATACTTCTTGACCTCCTCCTGTGTCATGCCGGCCCGTTCCTTTAAGTCCGCGCCCGCGCAGAAGGCCTTTTCTCCGGCGCCGGTAATGATGACCACCCGGATATCCTTTTGAAAACGGATCTGCCAGATCACATCCTGAAGGGTTTTAAGGAGCTCAAAATTAATCGAATTCATGACCTCCGGCCGGTTCAGGGTAATCACCGCCACCTGGTCCGATGTTTCCATTTGCAGTACTTTTTCAGTCATGGAGCGCCTCCATTCGCTTAGATTAACATCCGATATAGCGTGAAATCACCAGCCGCTGAATTTCCGAAGTGCCTTCACCGATGTCCAGCAGCTTCTGATCCCGGAAAAACCGCTCGACATTGTATTCCTTCATCAGACCGTAGCCGCCGAAAATCTGGACCGCATTATTGGCCATCCGGCCCATGAGCTCAGAGCAGTAAACCTTGGCCATGGCCGCGGTTTTCTGATATGATTTCTTTTTGTCCCTTAACCAGCAGGCCTTATATAGCAGATTCCGGGCGCACTCGAGCTCAATGGCTGCGTCCGCCAGCTTAAAACCAACCGCCTGATACTTGGATATGGGTTTTCCGAACTGCACCCGGCTTTTGGCATACTTTAACGCGGCCTCATAAGCGCCCTGGGCGCCGCCAAGCCCCATGGCGCCGATGGAGAGCCTGCCGCCGTCCAGTGTTTCAAGCATCTGATGGAACCCGTTGCCCTGTGCGCCCAGCACGTTTTCATGGGGCACCCGCACGTCGTCAAAATAAAGTTCTGCCGTGTTGGAGGATCGCCACATCATTTTCTTGTGCATAGGGACGGCCTTGAATCCCGGGGTGCCGTGTTCGACCAGAAAACAGGTGTATTCGGGCCGGCCGTCTTCCCTTTGTCCGGTGATTGCCTGGACGGTTACGCCCATGGACATTTCGCAGGCGGCATTGGTGATAAAAATCTTTGAGCCGTTGATCACCCATTCATTGCCGTCTTTAACCGCGGTGGTTTTGCTGCCCCCGGCATCCGATCCGGCGGTGGGTTCGGTCAGGCCAAACCCCCACAAGGCTTCGCCGGTGCACAATTTCGGCAGGTATTTCTTCTTCTGTTCTTCACTGCCGAAATAATAGATCGGACCGATGCCTAAAGAGTTGCCGGCGGCAATGGTGGCTGCCTGGGAGCCATCCACCCGGGCGATCTCCTCGACCCCGATGATGTAGGAAATATAATCGAGGTGCTGCCCCCCGTAGGCTTCATCCACGAACATGCCGAACAGCCCGATTTCCCCCATTTTTTTCGTCAATTCGGGAGAAAACGCCTCCGCCTCATCAAGCTCCATCGCCACCGGCGCAATTGCCGATTCGGCGAACTTACGGACCTCTTTGCGGATCATCTCCTGCTGTTTATTCAGGTCAAAATCCAAAACAGACCTCCTTATTTAAACATTGGGAATTTCGAATAACAGGGGGGAAAAAGGGTCGATTTGAATTCGCCTCATTCTTTCCTTCCGCCTGTTGAAATTCCGGTTAAGCATTAAAAACCAACTATCTGTTGATTGCTTAGCAGTTGCCGGTATCCCCGGCGCATAAATTTCAATTAAAAATTTACTGAACGCGCCTCAGTTTTTTCATGCCCGGATGGCATTGATAAACAGGCGCGATACCTCATCGCCCACCTTAAGCAGGTCATCGTCCCGGTTGAACATGATCCAGGGGATCGTAATGTGGTCGATGGTGCCAAAGAGCAGATCCTGGCATAAATCCATATCCAGATCCGGCTTGAAAATATTTTCTGCCTGGCCCCGCGCGATCACGTCCTTAATGACCTTGAATATCTTTTCAATGATCTGTATCCCCTCGGAGCGATAAAACGCCTTGTTGGTACGAAGCATCAACACCAGAATGGTCGTATAGTTCTTCTCATCATTATAGAACCGGAAAAGCTTGGAAATAATCTCACGAATTTCATTCTCCAGGGTATTGCCGCTGATATGGTCATAGAGTTCCCCCAGCTTTTCATTGGGAATGCTGATCAGCAAGTTCTGCTTGTTTTTGTAATATTCATAGACCGTGCCCTCAGCGACCCCCGCCCGGCGCGCGATCTCCAGCATGCTGGTGTCATTGAAGCCGTTTTCGGCAAAAAGGGCGATGGCGGAATTAATCACCCGCTTTTTCTTGGCATCCTTTTTATTGGATTGATGGACCGGGGCTTTGCGGCTGTTCGTAACTGCATTCAACACCAGATCCGCGATCATTTCCGCATGGTCCAGGGAATTGGGCGAATCCTTGATCGTCCAATTGATGGCGATATGGTCGACGGTGCCAAGGATCATATCCCGCAGAATGCTGGGCGAGGACAGACCGCTGAAAACCCCTTCCGTCATGCCCTCGCGAATAATTTCCGTGATCAGCCCGGCATATTCCTTGAGGGTCTGATAGGCGGCAGATGAATAAAACCGTGGGTATGAGCGGGATTCCAGGATGATCTTGATCTCTTTTTTATTGCCCGAGTAGACCTTGCAGTGAAACCAGACGGCCTTTCTCAGCTTGTTTTCCGCCCCCTGGATACCGGCCAGATGCTCCTGCAGCCCGTCACGGCAGGCGGACAGGAAATTATCGATAATGGCGAAAAGAAGATCTTCCTTGCTCTTGAAATAGGTATACATCCCGGAGCCGGCCATGCCCGCCCCGCTTGCGATATCTGACACCGTAGCATCGGCGAACCCTTTTTCGGAAATCACCCGGGTGGCTGAGTCAAGGATGGCCTGCCGTTTATATTCTGTTTTTGTCATGGCCTGAAAAAAAATTGAATGATACTCATTTTTATTTTTTATCTGAGGACA
>DATGCF010000082.1:0-8668 GCA_035312245.1 Desulfosalsimonadaceae bacterium | reverse complement strand
GGTCTATCCGTCCATGGGGGGCGCATGGGATTTTGAAGAGTTTGCCGCCCTGATCGAACGGTTTCCGGAAGGCCAAATATGCATCGAAGACAAGGGCAAGGTCGTGGCCGGCGCTTTGGCGCTGATGGTCAATCATGATGAGTATGAAAACCGTCATGCCTATGATGACCTGGTCGGTGACGGGCGCATGCGCTCACACGATCCCAACGGCGATACCCTTTATGGCATAGATGTGTTTGTCCACCCGGAATATCGTGGCCTGCGCCTGGGCCGCAGACTCTATGATGCCAGAAAAGAGCTCTGCGAAGAGATGAACCTGAAGGGAATCCTGTTCGGTGCCCGCATTCCCGGATACAAGGATTATTCCCATGAACTGACCCCTGAGCAGTACATACAGAAAGTTCGAAACAATGAAATCTATGATCCGGTCCTCTCTTTTCAGCTCTCCAATGATTTTCATATCAAAAAGGTCATGCGGGGGTACATGCCGGAAGACAGGCAGTCGCACGCTTACGGCATTCTCATGGAGTGGAACAATATTTATTATGAAAAGCGGCGGCCGCTTTTCGGCGGCAGAAAGGCCTATCCGCGACTGGGTGTGGTCCAATGGCAGATGCGGCCCTTCCAGGGATTTGAGGATGTCATGCACCAGGCGGAATTTTTTATTGATGCGGTGGCCGGATACAACTCGGACCTGATTCTGTTTCCGGAGCTTTTAAATGCGCCGCTCATGCGCAATTTCAACCAGGAAAACCCAGCTGAAGCCATGCGCTCCCTGGCGGAATACACAGCGCCCTTAAGGGACGAATTCATCAAAATGGCCCTTAGCTACAATATTAATATTGTGGCCGGCAGCATGCCGGAATACCGGGACGGCAACCTCTACAATGTCTCCTATTTATGTCGCCGGGACGGGACCTGGGACTGCCAGTATAAACTCCACATCACTCCGGATGAGGCTCAGTATTGGGGCTTAAAAGGCGGGGATGAGCTCAAGATTTTTAACACCGATATCGGCAAGGTTGGCATCCTGATCTGCTATGATGCGGAATTTCCCGAGTTGTCCCGCTATCTGGTTGAAAAGGGGATGAATATACTTTTAATTCCATACTGGACGGACACCAAAAACGCTTACCTGCGGGTGCGGCGCTGCGCCCAGGCAAGGGCCATCGAAAATGAATGCTATGCGGCGATTTCAGGAAGCGTCGGCAACCTTCCGAATGTTGAGAACATGGACATCCAATACTCCCAATCCGCGGTATTCACCCCGTCGGATTTTGCCTTTCCGCATGACGCCATCTCCGCTGAGGCAACGCCTAACACGGAAATGACGCTTATGGTGGACCTGGATCTCGACCTGTTAAAAGAACTCCGGGAACAGGGGAGCGTCCGGAATGTGCGCAGCCGGCGTCTGGATCTGTACCAGATCGTCTGGAAAAAAACTTAGAATGGTTTACGATTCTCCAGTTCAGCCAATCTGGCGTCAAACGCCGCGCGCTTTTGGTCAGCCTCAGCAGTGACCGCTTCTAAATCTTCAAAGGCCTCATCAATGCGGCGCTGGCAGCTGTGAATCGTCTGTGAGAGCTCAACGATTTTTTTGCCGTCCCCGTTGCTGCTTGCCGCCTGCATCTGTTCATTTAACTCTTCAAGCCGGGCTTCCGCGTCAACAATTTCTTTTTCAAGGCCTGCAATTCGGTCCTCCAGGGGATTTAGTATATTGCCCCGGTCGGCTATAATGGCGGAGCGCAGGCGCCGGAAGGTTTTTTTATCCATGGTCTGACCAACCGGCAGTGCCTCATCATTGCCGGTAGATAAGCCGGCCCCATTTTGAACCTCTGTCTCCTCCCCTGCCTCGGTCTCCCAGCCCACGGTATCCAAAAACCGCTGGTACCCCCCTTCAAAAACAGAGATGCCATTTTCTTGGAATACGATCAGCCGTTCAGCCAGGGCATGGAGGAACATTTCATTATGGGTGACCATCACCACCGCCCCGTCAAATGCGTCAACCGCTGCCAGCAGGGCATCCGTGGATTCCAAATCAAAATGATTGGTCGGCTCGTCAAGCAGCAGAAAATTAACCGGCGTGCCCAGTAGTTTTCCCAGCATCACCCGGCATTTTTCCCCGCCTGAAAGGACGCTGATTTTTTTCAAGGCGACATCACCGGAAAACATCATGGCGCCGCAGATATTTCGAACCGCCTGCCGGTCAAGATCCGGATTGGTAAATTGGATTTCTTCTTCAACCGTTCGGTCAGCCACCAGGGTATTGATATTGGTCTGCTCAAACACACCGGCCGCTACATTGGGCTGACGACTAATGGTTCCGCGAGCCGGCTCCAAATCCCCGGCAAGCAGTCGCAGCAATGTGGTTTTACCGGCGCCGTTTTTGCCGATGATACATATCCGGTCCCTGGGACCGATGGTAAGGCTGAAATCCTCGATCAGCGGCTGATCTCCAGGGGAATAGGCAAAGGCCAGATCATCTGCCTCAAGCACGTACTTTCCGGCAAACGGCTTTTGCAAAAATCGAAAATCAAGGCTTTTAAAACGCTCCAGCTTTTCATGGGTTTTTAATTTATCCAGTTGTTTGATTCTGGACTGCACGAGGTTGGCAAGCCTCGCCTTTGCCCGGAAACGGCTGATGAAACGCTCCATCTCCTTTTGCCGGCGTTCATTTTTAAGCCGGGTTTTTTCGTGTATCTCCTCCTCCTGGGCAATCCGGGCGTAATAAGCTTCCGTGGCGCCCTGAACCTTTTTCACTTTGCAACGATGGATACCCAGTACATGGGTCACCACATCGTCCATAAAACTGCGGTCATGGGTTATGAGGAATATTTCCCGGGGCCAGGATTTAAGAAACCGCTTTATCCAGCGGATCGAGGTGATATCCAGATAATTAGTGGGTTCATCAAGTAGCAGCAGGTCCGGCTCTGATACCAGTACCTTGGCGAGGTTGAGCCGGACCTGGTATCCGCCGGAAAACTCAAGGGGGGAGCGCTGCATGTCGGATGCCGTATATCCTAGCCCGAAAAGGATTTTTTCAACCTGCCAATGCGCCCCGGCAGCATCCGGGGGCAGGCCGCGCATACCCTCCTCAAGGACCGTCTGAGCCTTAAAATCAATGTTCTGGGTCACATAGCCGAGCCGATAGTTTTTGGGGACCCCGATCCGTCCGGTGTCCGGGGACTCAAGTCCCATGACCATTCGAAAGAGCGTGGTCTTGCCATGGCCGTTTCGGCCCACCAGTCCGACCCTTTCCCCGGAGTTGATCTTAAAGGCCACATCGTCGAAAAGCACGAGGCCGCCATAGCTTTTTGTCAATCCTTCGACACTAATCATCGGTTATCAATATTTTTTTAGGATTTTCTCTTGAGACATGAAGTGATCGGCGGGTCAGTCAATGCCCAGCTTGCTGCAGCGGTAGCGAAAGGACCGGAAACTGATCGCAAGAAGTTCGGCAGCTTTGCTCTTATTGCCATTCGCGCATTCAAGCGCCTTTTCCAGATAAGCCTTTTCAATTTCTTCCAGAATGCTGTCCAGGGAGACCCCCTTGGCCACTTCATCCAGATCAAACCGGCGATTCTCGATACCCTCGATCCATCGCCGCTTGTGTATGGATAGGGCCAGGCTGTCCGGAAGAATGATATTGGTGGTGGAAAGCGCCACACTTCTTTCGATTAAGTTTTCAAGTTCCCGGATATTTCCGGGAAAATCATATTTTTTGAGGAGATCTACCGCGTAGGACGAAATCTTGGTAATCTCTTTTCCAGCCTCGCGGGAATACTTATCTAAAAAATGCTGGGCCAGTGCCCGAAGGTCCCCTTTTCGCTCCCTAAGCGGCGGCACTTTGATCTCAACCACATTAATCCGATAGAATAGGTCCTCCCGGAATCGACCGGCAATCACTTCCTCCTCAAGATTTTTATTGGTCGCCGCAAGAATCCGGATGTCCACGGAGACATCTTCATTGCCGCCGACCGGCTTGAACCCACGCTCCTGAAGCACCCGCAAGAGCTTGACCTGCATCTGAAGGTTCAGTTCCCCAATCTCATCCAGAAAAAGCGTGCCCGTGTCAGCCGCCTCAAAAAGCCCCTTTTTATCATGATTGGCACCGGTGAAGGCGCCCTTCTTGTACCCGAAGAATTCGCTTTCTACCAATGTTTCCGGAATGCTGCCGCAGTTTATCACGACAAAAGGCTTATCATAACGCAGGCTTTTCTTGTGGATAGCCCGGGCGATCAATTCTTTACCCGTGCCGCTCTCTCCGGTGATCAACACATTCGTGCGGGTCGGGGCAATCTGCTCAATCATCTCATAGATATGCAGCATGCGGGGACTGTTACCCACGATCAGGTCGAAATGCACCGACTCCTGAAGTTCGCTGTCAATATGTTTTTTTTCGTCCTTCAGGGTTTTGCGTTGCAGAGCATTGGCGATGGTGTCTTTTAGTTCATCATTGTCAAACGGTTTGGGCAAATAATCATAGGCCCCGTCATTCATGGCTTCCACCGCGTTTTCGGCGGTGGCATACGCGGAAATCATGATGACAATGGTATTGGGGTGAAGCGCTTTGGCTTTCCGCAGCACGTCCAATCCGCTGATATCGCCCAGTCGGATATCCAGAAGTATCAGGTCAAAAAACTGTTTTTCCAGCAGTTGATTCGCCTGATGCCCGCTTTCAGCACCGGTCACGGCATAGCCCTCCCGGCTCAGCATCAACTCGAGAAACTCCCGCATGCTGAGTTCATCATCAACTACCAGAATATTCAGCGCTTGTTCGGTCATTGGATGTTTTTGGGCATTTTTAGATTTCATGCACGATCCGGCCGGCAACCAGTGTGCATTGGGCCCGGCCTTGAAATTCCCAGCCGTCAAAAGGGGTGTTTCGGCTTTTGGAAAAACCGTTGGCGGCATTATACTGATATTTGGCAGATGAATCGATCACTGTCAAATCGGCTTTGCCGCCAATACGCAGGCCGCCCGCTAATCCGAGAATCCGGGCGGGGTTGACAGCCATTTTTTCGATTAACTGGGAGAGGGTGAGAACGCCCGCCTCCACAAGCCGTAGCCCGAGGGAAAGTGAGGTTTCAAGGCCGATGATGCCGTTGGCCGCCTCATCAAATGGTACCTGCTTTTCAAGACCGGAATGCGGCGCATGGTCCGTGGCAATGGCGTCGATTGTGCCATCCGCCAAAGCCTTGCGAACCGCCTGACGATCTTCTGGCGATCTTAATGGCGGGTTCATTTTCGCATGTGTGTCATACTCGAAAACGGCCGCATCCGTCAGGGTAAAGTAATGGGGCGCGGTTTCCGCGCTGACAGGTATCCCCTGCGCCTTGGCCCCTCGAATGGCGCGGATGGACTCCCGTGTGCTCACATGGGCGATATGGATCGGCGTATGGGTGAGTTCGGCCAATGCGATATCGCGCATCACCATAATGCTTTCAGCGGCATTCGGAGTGCCGGACAGTCCCAGACGGGTCGCCGTTGACCCTTCATTCATCACTCCGTTTGCCAGCGTCAGCTCTTCGCTATGGGAAATAACCCGGATGCCGATGCTTTTTGAATACTCCAGCACCCGCCGCATAAGCTGAGAATCGGTTACCGGCTTTCCGTCATCAGTGATCCCTACCGCCCCGGCATCCTTTAACTCACCGTATTCCGAAAGCGCATCCCCGGCCAGTCCACGGCTTGCGGCCCCTATCGGAAAAACCCGTACCGAAGCCAATGCTTTGGCCTGGCAGATGATGTACCGTGTGACCTCTTTTGAATCATTGACCGGCTTGGTATTCGGCATACAGCATATGCTGGTAAAACCGCCGGCAGCGGCCGCACGGATTCCCGATTCAATGGTTTCCTTATATTCCTCTCCCGGCTCGCGCAGATGAACATGCATGTCAACCAAGCCGGGGGATACGATACAGCCGTCCGCAGAGATGATCCGATCCGCCGTATGCGCTTCAAACGGAGGGGGGGCGCCGCCCTTTTCGACAATGCCGGTTATCAAATCATTTTCAATATAGACGTCCATGATGTCGTCCAAATGCCCGGGATCGAGTACGCGTCCGCCTTTAATGATGATCCGCATTGCGAACACCTCCTCCCAAAAGATAGAGCAATGCCATCCGTAGCGCCACGCCATTGGCGACCTGATCAAGAATCATCGAATACGGGCCGTCCGCAACATCCGGGGCGATTTCAACGCCGCGATTCAGCGGACCGGGGTGCATAATCAATACATCCTTTTCAGCAATTTTCAGCCGTTCCCGGTTGAGGCCGTATCTGGCGGCATATTCCCTTTCGGATGGAAAGAGAAAGCTTCTTTGCCGCTCTTTCTGGATTCTAAGCATCATGACCACATCTGCCCCTTCAATCGCCTCATCCATATCATAGGTCGCATAGGCGCCCAACGTATCAACCCCTTGCGGAATCATGGTCGGCGGTCCGGCCAACCGGACCTCTGCGCCCATTTTGGTAAACCCCGCCACATTGGAGCGGGCCACCCGGCTGTGGGCGATATCGCCGATAATAGCAATCCGAAGGCCGGCTATTTGCCCTTTCTCCTCCCTGACGGTCATCATATCAAGAAGCGCCTGGGTGGGATGGGCGTGCATGCCATCCCCGGCATTAATGATACCGGCGGCAACCGTTTTTGCCAGCAAATAGGGGGCCCCGGCCGCACTATGGCGCATAACGATGATATCCGGAGCCATGGCCTCAAGGTTTTTTGCCGTATCGATCAAGGTCTCACCCTTGACCATGCTGCTGGTGCCGGCTGTAATAGCGATCGAATCCGCCGACAGTCGCTTAGCTGCGATATCAAAGGACATACGGGTACGGGTGCTGGGTTCATGAAAAAAAAGGATGACAGTCTTGCCCCGGAGAGTGGGGACTTTTTTAATCGGCCGGCTGGAGATTTCTTTCAATCCGTCGGCCGTATCAAGGATGGTTTGAATTTCATCGATAGAAAGGGAGTCAACATCTAGTATATCTTTTTTTAAAAGCCCCATGGCCGCATATCTCCCTTATTCAAGGATCGTTCCGAGTCTCCCCCACCTGACATCAAAATCCTCGCTGTCCCAGGACCAGTAGATAATGAATGCCTCGCCTTTTATGGCAGACTCCTTCACGAATCCCCAGAAACGGCTGTCATAGCTGTTATCCCGGTTGTCGCCCATAACGAAATAAGCATCTTCGGGTACGGTTACCGGCCCAAAGTTGTCCCGGTGGTTGACCCGTCCGGGGATGACGTTTGAGTCGGTATGCATGCTGTATTCATGATGAAAGGGTTTGCCGTTAACAAACACCTGCTTTTCTTTGATTTTAACCGTATCGCCGGGAATGCCGATCACCCGTTTGATAAAATCCTTATCCGGCTCCTCCGGGTATTTAAATACAATGATATCCCCCCGCTCAGGGTCACTTATGGGGATGATCGTTTTCCTGACATACGGGAGTTTAACGCCATAGATAAATTTATTAACCAGAATGTGATCCCCGATTTTCAGCGTTGGTTTCATTGAACCGGAGGGAATTTTAAACGCCTGAACCACAAAGGTCCGTATAAACAGGGCAAGAATGACCGCAATGATAATGGCCTCAATATTTTCCCGAAGTTTACCCTTTTTTCTGGCCTGCTTTTTTTTATCCGCTGGCGCTGTCTTATCTTTTTTCAATTTTGATTCGGTTTTTGCGTCCACCTGTTTTAAACCTGTCAATTCAGATTCCGGCTCAATGGACCGGAAGCGTAAATTGGGGCTCGCCGATGAAAAATGCCCCGTTTTCAATCCATTTCTTAAGCTGCCGGGCGATTTCCCGGGCTTTGACCACACTAGAGATCGGAACCGTGGGTATCTCTTTGTCGTCTATGCGGATGTCGCCGCTTTTTAATTCGGCATAACTGACATACCCGTAATTTCTGTCCACACCATTGGGATAGTCATTGCCGTAGTCCACCACCTGGGCATAGATATCCGCATCCGAAATGGCCGTGTATTGGGCCATCTCTTCGTTAAGAATAGGTATCGGAATCCCAAGGCCGACGGCCAAAGATACCCCGTACCCCTGCATGCTGACGCCTACAATCCAATCCGGTGACATCTGCTTGAGATCGCCCATCACCCAAAGCGTGCCGGCAGGCGTCATGGGAATGCCCTTTTTCGATCGCTGGGCGGTCGGTTTATGCTGAGTGCCGTGCCACGTGACATAGCCCACCCCCCCGCCTAAAAAAATCCGGGTGCCCAGACCAATAGTCTTGTAATACGGATCATTAAACAAAGGACTTAGCTGTCCGGACGTTGAATAGTTCGCATTGCCGGCCTTAGGCTTTAACGTGCCGAGATAGGTATAGATAGTTTTATTGGTGAGGTTAATGGCACAGTTATAATTCTGGTACCCGTTTCTCGGATTACACAGGGTGGCCTGCGGCAGATCATCCAGCGTAATTTCGCGCTCCACCTCCCGATTCGGGTAACATGAGGTGCCATATCCCGTGGCCCGCATATGTACAGTGCGGCCGGCGACCAGATCCTGGATCACATGGCCGCCGCCGTAATTGAACTCCCCGGGCCAGACTTTGTTTAAAGGGTCCTCTTCACAGGGTTCGGTTGCCCCCAAAAAGCAGTCAACAGCCGCCAAACCGCCGTATGCCGGCACATTGTTAAACCAG
>DATGCF010000081.1:0-5408 GCA_035312245.1 Desulfosalsimonadaceae bacterium | reverse complement strand
CGAGGTCTTGCCGCGCAGGTAATTCACGGCGTTTTCCACCAGCGCCTGGGGGGCCTGGGCGTTTGTGTTAGTTGCACAAAGAGTGAGAAGCAGTCCGGCAGCAGTAAGAATTCGTTTCATTGATTTGGGTCCTTGATGATGTTATTGAGCACCTTTTTGTATTTTTTTACAACCATGGATATTGATTTCGTGCTCGTACTCGTTCTCGTAATCGGCCTTTAAGTTGCCATCGGATTTTTTAAAACCAAAATTATTGTCATTTCGAGCGTCAGCGAGAAAGCTGATCCAGGCGCTACCTCTTTCAGATTAAGATTGACGGCTTCGCAAAAAGTCCAATATCTTTGTTGCGCTGCATCCCTCGGAATTTCACGTACGAGTAAGTACGCTGCATTCCTCGGGATTTGCGCGCCGCGATCTTGAACTTTTTTCTTTGCCGTCCCAAAATCGACTTTTTGCGAGTCCATCACGAGTAAGAGTAAGATTAAGACGGCTCATGAGCCCATCATCCCGGCTATTATAACATTCAAAAATTGATGAGAAACCCTTTTTAAAAATTTGCAGGGCAATAGAGTTGCCCGTAAATTGAAAAGAGTATCAATCTTATTTCGGGTTTATGGCGGATCAATCAATGAGAAGTGACAGCCAATGGCTTCCGATAATCGGGCTGGGCGTGCTCGCCTGCATCTGGGGCTACAATTGGGTCGTGATGAAAACCGCGCTGGCTTTCTGCGGGCCGTTTGCCTTCGGCGCCATGCGCGCGCTGATCGGAAGTGGCGTGCTGTTTCTGGTGGCCGCCTTTTCCGGCCGGGGGCTTTCGCCCGGATCCCTATTAGGGGTTCTGCTTTTGGGGCTTTTGCAGACCACCGGGTTTTTCGGGTTCTCTATTTGGGCGCTGGTCAGCGGTGGTGCCGGGAAAACAGCGGTGCTGGTCTACACGATGCCGTTCTGGCTTATTGTGCTTGCCTGGCCGCTGTTGGGCGAGCGTATGCGCTGCGGGCAGTGGCTGGCGGCAGGGCTGGCCTTTGCCGGGCTTATCTGCCTGTTCCATCCCTGGCAGACCCATCCCCACCTCGCAAGCACAGTGCTGGCCTGCCTGGCCGGATTTTCCTGGGCGCTTGCCGGGGTGTGGAACAAGTATTTCCGGTCCCGCGTGCAGGTGGATTTGATTGCGCTGAACGCCTGGCAGTTAATGATAGGGGCGGTGCCGCTTTTTTTGATCGCGGTGTTCGTTGAATCCCGGCCGATTGCCTGGACGCCGTATTTTATGGCAGCGGTGGCCTACAACGCGGTGCTGGCAACCGCCGTGGCGTGGACCTTGTGGTTTTTCGCCCTGCAGAAGATGCCCGCCGGCATGGCCGGACTCGGCACCTTGGCCACTCCGGTGCTGGGTGTGCTCGCGGCCTGGCTTCAACTGGGCGAAGTGCCGCTATTTTGGGAGGCGGTGGGCATGGTAATGATTTTTTTCGGACTGGCCATTCTAAGCGGCATCGGGGTTCTTGCCGCCCGCAAGGCATGATTATGATGTGGAAAATATTTTCCACCAGATCCAAAAGGCCGGCCGAGACCGGCGCCAGAACCGGCAAGGGCGCTTTGATGCGCCCTTAAGCTGTTTGACAGAATTTTAGCTTTTCTAGCAGACGAGGATTTCATCTCATCGCGACGTTCTTCCGATATGCCCTAAAATATCTGATTTCAATGATGAGATCAGTTTGGAGTCTGTGCCCTCCACCCAATAATCATCATCCTCTTTATAATGAGATGTGGTTCTGATTTTAATTTTATTCTGGTCAGTACTGAATTTTATTTCCACCATACTGCGATATTTTCCTTCGTAATCTTCGTTGTATCCATACCGCCAGGATGTTCTTACATAGCCAATATCTTGATTAATAAATTCCAACTGATAATTATCGATCAGGATATCATTAATTGTTTGCCAAGCCTGGTTGAAATTAATATCCTTGCGAATTTCAAAAGTGCTCCAACTCGGATTGGACACGGGATTAAATGTCTGTGGCCGCTTTTTTCCGCACCCGCAGATCAGGATCAATGCCATTAAGAGGATACAGGGGGTAATGTATTTTCGCATTTTATAACCTCCTATCGGGTGGCTCGCCCAATTTTACCCATGATATCAGATTTTAAGGTCGAAAGGAGGCGGGTGTCATAGCCTCGGGTCCATCCCCCGGGACCTTTGTATTCGGCTTCCGATTTCAGTTCCAGTTTTTCTTTGTCCGGCGTAAACTTACAGGTAACCCGGACGCGATATCGCTGGTTGACTTCCCCGGTCCAGGTATAGAGCCAATTGGTCCGGATGTAGCCATCCCGTTTGGATAACACTTCCATGTCAAAGTCTTTAACCAGGGTATCGACAACCGTATTCCAGGCCTCCTCGTAGGAAATATCATCCCGCACCTCAGTAGTGGCCCACGTGGGCTCCAATGTCTTTACAAACGTTTTTGGGGCACAGCTGATAATGAGTATTAGGGGAACTAAGATGAATAAAAATCGGGCACGTTTCATTCCAACCTCCTTTTTAGCTAGAAGAATTTATATTAGAAAATGTAAGTATTTATCAACCAGGGGCGGCTTTGTCAATTTAAGAAGGACCGACTCCCGGAACTAACTTACTTTTCGACCTAAATTAGGTTGTGAGTTGTGTTTTTAGCTTTATTTTTTATGAAACAGGTCGCAACAAAAATCAGTTTGGATATTTGTAAACGGTAGTCAGCGTCCAAATACTGTAACAGGAAATGTATGATGAAGAATTTTAAACATATAACTTTACCCCTGGTTTTTACTTGTCCTGCTGACTCTGAGATGTTCATCCTCTTCGGACTCGGATTCGGCAATCAATAATCCCGATGAATCCGACGATGCAGGGCAGAAACCGCTTTTTAAGAGATGGTAAACATGAGACTTGTCTATAACCCAAACACGTGAGGCAAAAGGGGATGGAACAGCGCAATAGCGACAGCATCTTAAGACCCGATATTCATGAATCCGCATTCATTGCCGAAGGCGCCCGGATTTACGGGGATGTGGTTATTGCCGCAGGGGCGAGTGTCTGGTTTAATGCGGTATTGCGGGGGGATGAAGGCCGGATTGAAATTGGCAAAGATACCAATGTTCAGGACAATGTCGTCATTCACAGCGATATGGATGCCGGGGTGACAATCGATGAGCGGGTTACGGTGGGCCACGGCGCGGTGGTCCGGGGCTGCCGGATCGGGGCCAATGTAATGATCGGTATGAATGCAACCCTCATGTCGCATGTGGAGATCGGCGAGCATAGCATCGTCGGGGCCAATGCCTTCGTTCCCTATCACAAATCGTTTCCGCCCCGGTCCTTGATTGTGGGGGCCCCGGCCAAAGCGGTGCGCGAGTTGACCGAGGATGAACTCGGATTCAATCAGGTGGCCATTGACATCTATAAGGATTTGGTCAGGCGTTACCAGGCCGGGGAAATCGTCGGTATTTCCGGAAGGCAGCCGCGCGGTGGCGCTTAGGCAAAGCTAAAATCCCCCGCCCGGCAATTTGTACCTCAATTTAGGTTGTATTCTTGCCGGAAAAGTTCTGTCGGAAAACTCTGGTCAAGCGGTTGAATTTTTAGTAATATTTAACCTTGAAGGTTTATAACGCAATGAAATATTATATGATTTAGGTTTCAGGAGGGTTGATCGGTGAACGCCCGGACGGCTGAAAATAGCAGCAGAAAAACCATACCCCAATACGGCATTGGCGAGGAAATCGCCAACAGCATGACCCATGGGGCCGGGGCGATCCTTGCGGTCATCGGACTGATTACGCTGATCCTTTATTCCGGCAATTATCGGGATATCTGGCGGGTGGTGGGGTTTTCCGTATTCGGGGCATCGCTCTTTACGCTTTACCTTTCGTCTACCCTCTATCACGCCTTTCCCAATGGCCGCATCAAGCATTTTTTGCGGTTAATGGATCATTCCGCCATTTTTCTGCTGATCGCCGGGACCTATACACCGGTCCTGCTGGTGGCCATGCGCGGTCCCTGGGGCTGGACGCTGCTTGGTCTTATATGGGCCATGGCTTTTGCCGGGCTGATTTTTGAACTGGCGTTTCTGGGCCGGTTTAAAAAAGTTTCGCTGGCCATTTATGTCGGTATGGGCTGGCTGGCGGTGATTGCCATCAAGCCGATGCTCACCATGCTGCCGGACGGCCTTCTGGTCTATATCGTCATCGGCGGTCTGCTCTATACAACGGGGATTATCTTTTATGTCAGCAAGCGCCTGCCTTACCATCATGCCATATGGCATGTGTTTGTGCTGGCAGGCAGCGCGCTGCATTTTTTCGGTATGCTGTTCTGCCTGCCTTATAGCGGCTTGGGGTAAACCGGCCGCCTGGCCTTGCCCCCATTTTTGGATTTTTTATTCAAGGGGGAATCTGGCCCCGATTTTACCGCTCAGGCCATTCTGCCGGCGGCGGGCTTCTTCCTGGAGCAGGCCGGATAAAAAATCAAATGAATTCTGCCCTGAGGCCTCAGGTTGGGTTTGGTCCCCGCCACTCGGATATTTGGCGTCAAAATAGGCGTTCATGGCCGGCACCAGTTCCTTGTGGTTGCGGGAAAAATAGATGACCGACAGATTGCTTTTGGCCTCGGCCAGATCCAGGTCTTCCCATTGGCCCTTTTTCTCGCAGGCAAAACTGATGGCATCCAGCCGCTCAAGGGCGCCCTGAACCTGTTCGATCCGTTCGGCCTTTATGCCCTGGGTTTCAGCGGCCAGAACCTTTTTCACCATCGGGACGAGCTGCGCCCAGCACCAGCGGATATCCGCGGCAAGATACCCCGTCTTTTCCGGTTGACTGACATAAACGCTTAGAAGCTGAGGCAGGGTTTCGAGCTTGGGTTTGACGCGAACCCATAAGGGCTTTTCGTCAATAGATACCGGAATGCCTAAGCTAAGCCCGAAGCGTTTTTCAAAAATTTTTCCGGCGATTTTGGCGATATGCTGCCGGCAGGCGGTTCGCCGCGCCGGAGTGAGGATAAAATCGGCCGGCCCGGAAAATATCAGATCCAACTCGGGCCCGATGCTCAGCCAGTCAATGCAGGGTTGGTCCACCATATCTTATCTTTTCCCTTTTCAGCTAAATCCGCTCATTCCACAGGCACTGAAAAAATGCTGAATGATGAAATCGAAGGCGATATTATCAAAAAAATCCGGATAAGGCAAAAAATCAAATTCCTACCCTATTCCTGCAGGCTTAGGACAAGCATCGGCCCATTGGGCCGTGTTGGCCCACCTGCGTCAACAAGTATTTGGTTTTGATTGACATTTGATTTGAGTGGTGACAGGATTATATTAATTCCATGCATTTCCATTATCAGGACGGGATGAAATTGAACCCAATACGGCCCGAAAATGGAAATGCAC
>DATGCF010000080.1:0-6548 GCA_035312245.1 Desulfosalsimonadaceae bacterium | reverse complement strand
ATCTCTTCAACCGTAATCGCGCCAGGCTCACAGACTTCAATGCAGGATTCACAGCCGAGGCATTCCTCGGCATTAACCGGAACAGATTTACCATCTTGAATTTCAAATACCTCAACCGGGCAGACATCAACACATTCTTCGCACCCTTCACACTTTTCCGGATCAACAATCGGATTAAACGCCATTTTTCCAATCTCCTTTCATCAATTGATTGACTTGAGAAAAATTTCTCTTTTATCCAAATATTTGGCTGAAATACAAAGATGAAGAGAATTCTCATATACCAATTGATAAAGGGAGTCAAGCCCTGTTCATATTTTTTTATCCGAGAGCAGATTGAGCACCATACGGTCGGCTTTTCCGGAATCCCCAGGCGGCTTTTGTTCCTCTTCAAGAAGCTTCTCCAAGAGGTCGGCCGGCGAATTCGCCGGTAAAAGCGCCACGGTTAACTGCATTTGCGCCGCCTCCGCCGTCAAAGCAGTTTCAGCCGGCGGGGTGATCGCATCAGACGATTGACCGGCAGCCAGTTCACGCCAATAATTATACAAATCTTGTTTAAAAGCTTCATCCGGCTGCCCCAGATCAAAGGTTTGCCTGATTTCAGCCTCAGGCACGAACTCAAGGAGATGATCGAATACCGCCCGGCTGTTGGTGAGCAGCGCGGATGGCGGGTCCGCTTCGGCCGCGGCTAAACGAAGCCATGAGGTAATCCGGTTCCGGGTCTGATACTCGCCCAAATCCTCCGGCATATGTTTTTCAGATCCCGGCAGGCGGGTTTCCGCATCCCCTTTTAAGTCTGAAAACATTTGTTTCCGGTTTAGATCCGAAGCCGTGAGCTCCTCATGAAGCGCACTCTGCTGCCTGTCAAATTCCTGGGCGAGGTATAGAAACAGCCTGGATGTGTATAGGGGCGCCGGTTCGGCTTGCCGTGTGTTGGTCCCCAGAATTTCGGACCGGATTTCCGCGGCAAAGGTCTCATTGTAGAAGTCCCGGCCGGCCGGCACCTTGAATGCGTCCATATGCCCCTGATGGGCCATCCCCCAGTCCTGGGAGCGTCTGGCCGCCTCAAGGATCTGCGCCTCTTCGCCGCGGACCGGGATCCGTACGTCAACATGGCCCGCCTGGGCGGCCGTAATCAATGGGACCGGCGTCTGCTCCGCCAGGGGCTGATATACCTCAAAAGGGCCGACATACTGATTGACTAAGGCGATCAGATCGCCTGATACATAGGTGAACGGAAAATAGGCCGATTTCAAGGTTTTATTCACTCCTTCCGATTTTTTGATCATGCACTTCAATGCCCCTGGCCTTGAGTTCGTCCCGAATCCGATCGGCCTCGGCAAAATCGCCCCGTTTTCTGGCCGCCGCCCGCTGGGCCATCAAATCTTCTGCATCCGAATCCACACGGGCCGGGCTGAAGTCAAATATTTTCAGCACCTGGTCAATATCCCTGAAACTCTCCAGAATTTTTCCAGCCCCTGCCGCGTCTAACTGCCGGGTATCGATCAACCGGTTAATCTGCCGAACGGCTTTAAATACGGCGGCAAGGGCATGCGGCATATTCAGGTCATCATCCATGGCATGGATCAGGCCCTGTTTGATATCATAGACCAGCTGATCGATTTCCGGATAAGGCTCGCCTGAGGAAACATTTAACAGCGCCTGGACACAGGCATCCAGGCGGTTTAACGTATTCCTTGCCTGAATCAGCCGGTCCCGATCAAATGTCAGGGGTTTCCGGTAATGCCCGGAAAGCAGCCAAAAGCGGATTTCCCGGGCCGTGTATCCCTCTTCAAAAAGCAGATCCAGTCCGGGCATAGCCTGCTTTTCTCCGCCGACTTCAGGCTCTGGGGGCTCAACCCGCTCGCTGTGGAGCCAGTAACGCGCCAAAGGCTTTCCAGTCAGGGCCCGTGCGATGGCCATCTCGTTTTCATGGTGCGGAAACAAAAGATCCCGGCTGCTGGTATGGATGTCAAAGGTCTCCCCCAGATATTTCATTGACATAGCCGCGCACTGGATGTGCCAGGACGGCCGCACATTTCCCCATTTGGTTTTCACATACAGCCCCCGCTTTAAATCCGAAAGCCGGACCCGTTTTAACAGGGTAAAGTCCTTGGGGTTGTTTTTCTCGTAGTCGTCCAGATCCACCGTGGCGCCCAGCTTGATCTTGTTCAGATCAATGCCGGAGAGGCCGCCGTATTCATCCAGGGCGCCGATATTAAAATAGACGCAGCGCATTTTTTCATAGGCGGCCCCCATATCCACGAGATCCCGGGTAATTTCAACCATCTCATTGACGTGCTCGCTGGCCTTGGGGTATTCATCCGCCGGCCGGATCTTAAGCGCGGCCAGGTCCTTTTTAAAGAGATCAATATAACGCTGGGTGAATGCGGCCAAATCTTCGCCGGCCGCCTCCGAGCCTTTGATGGTCTTGTCATCATAGTCGGTGATGTTCATGATATGCGTCACATCATAGCCCCGGTAAGAAAGATAGCGGCAGAGGATGTCGGCAAATACATACCGGCGGCACTGGGCGATATTCATCCGGGCATCCGCGGTGGGGCCGCAGGAATAGATGGATACGCGGCCGGCCTTTAATGGTTCAAACGGTTCCACCGAACGGCTCATGGTGTTAAACAGACGGATATCATCGCGTTTTTTGACCTCAAAGATCGGGGTGCTCAGATACCGCTCCCCGCTGTCCGGGAATATGGTCACGATGGTGCCGCCTTCCATGGCGGCCGCCTTTTGGACGGCCACCGCCATGGCCGCCCCGCTGCTCATGCCGACAAACAGCCCCTCTTCGCGGCCCAGCCGGCGGGTCATTTCAAAGGCGGGCTCATCATCAATGTTAACCTTCTCATCCAGCCACTGCTTGGCGAATATCTCCGGCCGATAGGACTCTTTGAGATTCTTAAGCCCCTGTAGTTTATGGCCGAAATACGGCTCCACCCCGATGATCCGGATTTTGGGATCATATTCCCGAAGGCGCCGGGAAATGCCCATCAATGTGCCGGTGGTGCCCATAGTGCCGACAAACATGGACAGCTCGCCGTCGGTCTGGCGGATAATCTCCTCCGCCGTTCCCAGATAATGGGCCATCCAATTGGCTTCGTTGTTGTACTGATCGGTCATAAAGTATTTTTCCGGGTGCTCCCGGGCCAGCCGGTAGGCCTCCTCGATGGCGCCGTCGGTGGCCAAGTGCCCCGGGGTTAAAAGAATTTCCGCCCCCCGGGCACTTAAAATCTTCCGGCGTTCGATGCTCACGGACTCCGGCATGGTCAATAACAGCCGATACCCCTTGACCGAGCAGACCATGGCCAGGCCAATGCCGGTGTTGCCACTGGTGGCCTCGATAACCGTCTTGTCGGGCGTTAACTGCCCGGAACGCTCCCCTGCCTCGATCATGGCCAAGGCCGGCCGGTCCTTGATCGAGCCGCCCGGGTTCATGTATTCGATTTTGGCGAAAATACGAACCTTCGGGTTCGGGTTCAGCCGCTGGATCTCGACCAGCGGGGTGTTTCCAATGACATCTAATATGGTTTTGCCCATCAAATCGCCTCTGTATCGGACTGTCAGGGTTCATTGAGCTTTTTCTTCAGAACCTTTAAAATAACCTCTTTAACCGCATCCTCATCCTGCGCGGCATCAACGACGATAAACCGGGCCGGCTCACGGCGGGCCAAATCCAGGTAGCCGGCCCGTACTTTTTGATGAAAAGAAAGCGCCTCGTTTTCAAACCGGGTTTCCCGATCGGTGCGGTCTCCCAGGCTCACCTGCTGCCAGGCTCGCCTAAGACCGACTTCCGGATCAAGATCCAGCAAAAAGGTCATATCCGGTCGCAGATCAGCCAGGAGTCGGGTATGCAAATCCTCGATCAGGCCCATATCCAGCGACCGGGCATATCCCTGATAGACCACCGTGGAATCATGGAACCGGTCACAAATGACGGTTTGGCCCTCGACCAGCGCCGGCCGGATCAGGGTCTGGATATGCTGATTACGGTCTGCCGCGTATAACAGCAATTCGGTGACCGGGTCAATGCCCCGGTTTTCAGGGTCGAGCAGAATGGCCCGGATCTGTCGGCCGAGCCCTGTGCCCCCGGGTTCCTTGGTGACTAGGCACTGGTGCCCGGCAGCGGTCAGAAATTCGGCGGCATAACGAATCTGGGTGGTCTTTCCCGACCCCTCAATCCCCTCAAAGGTAACAAACATGCAATCGCTCTTTCTTCATTCCGGATCCGGGGAAATCGCCCCCTTGTAAAAAAACCGGTCTAATGGCTTATGATAGACTGTCCAATCCCCATCCGCTGCCTGATTTTCCATGAATTCCCGGATGCCGGTTATTTTGGAATCAATTTCATCCAGATAATTAAGCATCACCGCTTCCAGGGTTTTGGGCGGTTCAGGCGATCCGTATTCCCGGTTGCCGTGGTGGCTGATCAGCATATGCTTGATCAGCATGGCCGTTTTCGGAGGAAAGTCCCGTAGCGCGGCGATCTTTTTCTGGACCATCTCCACCCCGATCACGATATGGCTGACCAGCCGGCCCGCATCTGAGTAGTCGATCCGCCGATCATACAGGAATTCCTCAATCTTACCGATATCATGGAGGATCGCTCCGGTCAAAAGCAAATCCCGATCAATGCCGCCGTAATGATCCGCAATCCGATCGGCCAAGAGGACGAGCGACAGGGTATGCTCGAGCAATCCGCCGAGATATGCATGGTGCATCTTTTTGGCAGCCGGGGCAATTTTAAATTTTTCCACAAATTCCGTATCTGACCAGAAGGCGGCTAAAAGGGCCTTTAAATCCGAATTGGCCATGGAATCCGCAATAGATTTTAACTTTTCAAACATGGCCGATGGATCCCGGCTTGTGGCCGGCAAAAAATCGGCCGCGTCAACATCAGCCGCCGCCATTGACGCCATGGATTGAATCACCACCTGAAGCGCCCCCCGGTATTCGGAGACATTCCCCCGTATACCGACAAAATCCCCGGCAGCCGGCTTTTCGGTTAATTCCTCCACATTATCCCAGATCACCCCTTTGACAGTGCCGGTTTTATCGGATAATACCACGGAAATATACTGGCCGCCGTCCTTTTTCCGGTATAAGTGCTTTTCCGCCAGCACAAAGCTATCGTTTACCGCCGTCCCGGATTTCAGATCACTGACAAAGATATTTTTCATTCTGGCCGCCTTTGTGATAAAAGCTGAAAAGCATTAAGCTGCAAAATTGATAATTTTTAAATACCATCATGGATCTATACTGAAAAATTCGACGGGCTTCAAGGCCAGATAACCAGAATCCACCGGTTTTCGCCAACCCAATGGATACGCTGCAGGATGAAAACCCAAAATCAAAAAGTGTCACGGATTAGCTGCTGGCTCATCCTTCTGACTGCCGCCATTTTTGCCGCAACCGATGCCACCGGCCAATCGGAAACGCTGCCTTTATCAAAAGGCAGCGGAAAAAATGCACCCTGGCGTATCACGGCCGACCGGCTGACCTATGACAAGGCTGAAAAAATATATACGGCCACCGGTGGGGTGATCATCGAAAAAGGCGCCACCAAATTATTCGCGGATTCGGTCCGTTTCAATCAATCCACTATGCAGGCGCGCGCGTCAGGCAATGTCCAGTTACTCACCCGGGGCGACCGCTTAACCGGCACCCGCATGGCCCTCAACCTGAATTCCCAGACCGGCACGATCTATGACGGATTGATTTTTATAGAAAAAAAGAACTTCTACATCCGGGGGGATAAAATTCAAAAAACCGGCAAGGATCATTATGCCATCAATCGGGGCAGTTTGACCAGCTGCAACCAGGAAGTTCCGGACTGGCAGGTGACCGGCCGGGACCTGGTGGTTAATATAGAGGGATACGGATCCGTCAACCATGCCGCGCTCTGGGCGAAAAAGCTCCCGGTCGCCTATCTTCCCTATTTTATCTTCCCGGTCAAACGGAACCGGCAATCAGGGTTTCTATCACCGGAGATAGGGTATTCAGACCGAAATGGCATTGAGTTTATCCAGCCTTATTACTGGGCGATCCACCGCAGCTGTGACGCGACTTTCTATTACCATCACATCCAGAACCGGGGCGAAAAACTGGGCGCGGAATTCCGATACCGGCTGAGCCCTGAATCGCAAGGCGCACTGATGTTTGATGGAATGGAAGACCGGAAAGTGGATGACGCCGAGTCCGCGAATGCGGATTGGGGTTATGGTGATGACCGGTACTTACGTCCCAATTCCGACCGCTACTGGTTCCGGATGAAGGCGGATCAGGCGCTCCCCTATGGCATGGATGGCCAGCTGGATTTGGACATCGTGAGTGACCAGGATTATCTGCGGGAATTTGAAGATGGGTATACCGGATATGATGACACCAATGACTATTTTGAATCTGAATTCGGCCGGGACCTGGATGATAATGACGATCCGGTCCGGGAAAACCGGGCTCACCTCCAAAAAATCTGGCCAAGGTATAGCTTTAACGCGGATCTGCTCTGGTATGACAATGTGATCAAACGGCGGCAG
>DATGCF010000079.1:0-2424 GCA_035312245.1 Desulfosalsimonadaceae bacterium | reverse complement strand
TTAAAGGACAAAGTCGATGCCATGAATGTGACGGATCACCAGAGTTCCGTGATGCGGTTCCCCTCTATCGGCGGCGCCCTTATGGTCAAGGAGATGGGCGGCGAGCCCATCCTCCAGATGACCTGCCGGGATCGTAACCGCCTGGCCCTGCAAGCGGATCTTTTGTTTGCCTCGAGCCGCGGGATCCATAACGTGCTCTGCCTGACCGGGGATTCCGTGATGCTTGGCGATCACAAGGAGGCCAAAGGCGTGTTTGATCTGGATTCCTGCCAGTTGGTGGCCGCGACCCGAATGCTTGAATCCGGAAAAGATATGGCCGGAAACGAACTGGACGGCGGGGTCTCATTTTGTCCCGGCGCCATTGTCACCCCGGAGGCCAATCCGCTTGAGCCCCAGCTGATCAAATTTGAAAAAAAGATTGAGGCCGGCGCCGAATTTATTCAGACCCAGGCCGTGTATGACCTGGACAACTTCAAACATTTTATGGATTATGCCCGCCAGTTCCCGGTAAAAATCCTGGCCGGCGTCATCCTCTTGACCTCCGCTCCCATGGCGCGGTTTATGAATAAAAACGTGGCCGGTGTCACCGTTCCCCAGCACCTGATCGATGAGATGGCATCCGCCCCCAAAGGCGGGGCACTTGCCAAGGGAATTGACATCGCCGGCCGGATGATCCGGCAGATCAAGGAAGAAAATATCTGTCACGGTGTGCACATTATGGCCATCGGCAAAGAAGACAAGGTCCCGGAAATTATGGCAGCCGCCGGCCTGGCTGCCTGATTGCCATCCGGTTCCGCACGCATGATTGCCCAATTTCTCCTCGCCCCCTCGGTCCGACTCATTTAAAAAGCGAAGGCTTCAGCCTTCCTCCGATGTCTTTTAAATTTTTTTTAAAAAAAACTTGACCGCCGCCATTTTTTTGTTATATTTTAACTAAAGCTAAATGTTTGATAATATTAATTATATATTAACTTTATTAAAAATTATTAGCTATACTTAACAAAAAGGAGGCCAAAAATGAACCGGATCAAAATGTCATTTATAGACAATGACTATGCGGTCAAAGCAAGCACGGATGTGGCCACAGAAGGTGAAAAACCGGGGCTTTCAAGCTTTCTGGAACAAATTCACGAAGAATTGGTCACCGGCGGTACAGCCTTCTTGGAAATTGAAGGGCTTAACGGCAAATCCATGACCTTTAGCATTGCTGAAGCCGTTTAATACAGCTTCAGCCACAGCAATTTGGCCGAACCGGATCCCGGATTTTTCCACTGAGAGGGCATTTGGGTGGATAAATGGATAACATCGCCCGCCCGCATGGAGGATTTGGCGCCACCAAATGCCACTTGAAGCCTGCCGCTTAAGAGATAACCGAACTCTTCTCCCTTGTGGACAAAAAAATGGGACGGCAGGAGTTTTCCGGGCATGATCTCAATTACATACGCCTCAGTCCGAGAGTCCAAATCCAAAGGCGTGAGCTGTTTTGCAAAAACGGCATCCTTCGGCATATCCGGCAGCTGAGTCTCGATTGCGGCAGCCCCCTGAAATACGCACTGAGTATCCACACCGGCTTTATCCTGAAAAAATGAGCTCACCTCCACGGAAAGAATTTCCGCCATTTTCATGAGCGCAGTGAGTGAGGGATAAATCTGATTGCCCTCGACCTGAGAGATGTTGCTCGGCGTTACGCCCACCAGCTTTGCCAGTTCCGACTGAGATATCCCTCGCTTGCTCCGGAGATCACGCACCCGGGCGCCGATATCAATCTGCGCGGCGGCTCGCTGTTTCTCCGGGCTGAATGTGACGCTCAAGCCCTTTGTCCAATAGTAATGGGGGGTGTTCACCGCATCAATCTCCCGGTTTTCCGCCTTTAAAACGGAAAGCGATGTTTTTCCGCGCTTTAGAGACAACTCGATGGACACCTGCGCAATCTGGTTGATGGCGGCCTTCAACCGTTTGGAATGCGCATCCTTTTCCATGATCCAGTAGCCGATGGTGTTTAACTCATACAATCTCGGGCAGGTATGGGTATAAAACCGGCTGATCTGATCCTCCCCCGCCCACAGCTCCTGCATGCCGGTCAGGCTCTCAAAAACAAATCGGACATCCCCATCGGCTTGCGACCGAATTTGATGAAAATGCGTCATCACCTCATCCGGATCATGCGGGGTTTCCACCGGGATTAACCGGCAGCCCGGCGCTTCCCGGTCCTCATAAAATTTCTGAAATATATCCGCCCCCTTGCCCTTGCCATAGGTAAAGCAGTCCAGAATCGCCAGGTGCGGATTATCGGCAAGCGGTCCCAGCTTTTCGATCAGGTTTCGGGGGGAGCGATCAAAGCTCACGTAAATAAACGGCTTGTGCTGAGATTCAGCGGATTGGATAAAATTTAAGGCGAAAATAGCGGCCAAACTCCCCGCATCA
>DATGCF010000078.1:0-8747 GCA_035312245.1 Desulfosalsimonadaceae bacterium | reverse complement strand
TCTGATACGCCATATCAGAGCCTATCGTCCCGCCGGTAATCAGGGTTTGGAATCGATTTTCATAGATCTGCCGGCTTTCTTCGGTCATCAGATCCAGCGGGTTCATGCTGAGCATTTCATCCCTTGAATATTCGGTAATCTCAAGCAGGGCCTCGTTTAATGAAATGATCCGCCGGGTGGCAAAATCAAACTCAAAGATCCCGGCCTGGGCATGTTCCACCAACTGCCGGTAGCGCGCCTCGCTTTCCTTGAACTCCTGCTCCGCCTGAAGGCGCTCCTGAATCAGCCGGTCGACCTCAGATTTGATGAACCCGATGGCGTCAAATACCTGCCGGATTTCCGGGTTGTTATACGACTGGGGCGCTACCGGAGAAGCCCCGTGCGTACCCCAATCAATAGCGGAAATATATTTGAGCAGGGCCTGGGAATAATGCCGGGCAAAGGAACGATTCAAAAAGAAAAGGACGGCAAGCTGCCATCGCCTGAGTTTGGACAGGAATCGGCGGAAAGGGATGTTTAATTCTGAAACCGCGGTTTTTAAAAAGGACCGAGAAGGCGCCGAAACTCCGACTTTAGCTCCATGCCCGATCCCATTCTCCTCAAGAATATTTAAAGCCCGGTCAATCGCGCCGGCATAGGTGTTCTCAGCATACAGTTCTTTTTTGTAGATTTGTAAGCGCCTGGCCAGATTAAAACTGATCCGGAACAAAGGGGAAAGTTGATAAATAATTCCCCCAAGCAGAAAAGGACAGTTTTTAAAGTAATCCACATATTTTTTTCTTGCTTCAGCATCCGCACCTTCGATTGCCGCAAAATCCTCGATGACAATTAGTTCTTTTTTTTCCTGGAAATAAGTTTTCTGATAGGCATCAAAACAGGTTAGAAACTCATCTTCATCTTCCGTGCGCATGTAGCCGGTCGTTTTGATCAGAATGATCCGGTCGCCCAGGATGGCTATCTCCATTGAAAAATTGCTTCCCGGCTGCTGCCCGGCAAAATATCGGGGGTGACTAACCGGCAGCCCGGAAACCGGACATTTAGCCTTTTCCATGAACCAGGCGGGTTTATGAGCAGGTTGATGCTGCATTTAAATTAATTGCCTGCGGTTAGACAAAAACTTTAAGTCCGGATTCAAGTGACGCCCTGGCGTCTTTCACTATCCGCTCGACCAACTCGGCAACCGTGGGGATATCGTTGATGCGGCCCACGGACTGGCCGATGGTGAGCATGGCCTCTTCCGCGTTGCCATCCTTCCAGACCTTCTTCGCCCGCTCCCCGGAAATCAGGGGCAGAAGCTCGCTCAAATCCCCGCCGGCATTTTCAATTTCGGCAATTTGATCCATAATTTCATTCCGAAGCGCCCGGATCTGCAAACCGAAACCCGCCAGCAGGGTCTGGAGCTGCAGCACGGTATCGGCCTCGCCCTTATCCATCAGCACCTGATAGATATTGGGGTGCACGGCGCTCTCTTTTGTCGCCAGAAATCGGGTGGCCATCATAATGCCGTCCGCGCCCAGAGCGAGGGCGGCGGCCAGGCTCCTGCCATCCGCCATTCCGCCGGCGGCCAGCATGGGCAGGTCCACCGCCTCCCGCACCTTGGGTACGAGCACCATGGTGGAGACATTATCCTTATGCGGAAATCCGCCCTCTTCAAAACCGGCAATAGTGATGGCATCATAGCCGACCTTTTCCGCATGAACGGCATGCTTGACGGTTCCCACCTTGTGGAGCACCTTGACGCCGGCCTCTTTGGCCAGGGGAATAAATTCAGCGCCCAAGAATGTATCCACCGGGGCGCCGGCAATCTCAATGGCCGTGACCTGTTTCTCGCAGCAGACCCTGAAAAAATCCTGCAGAAGCTCGGTGGGCAGGCGGATGGAGGGCATGGTGGTTATATTTACGATAAACGGCTTATCGGTTAAACTTCGCGTCTGATCGATGGCCGCGCGCAGCTCATCCGCGGAGTTGTAGTTGCCGGAGGTGAGATTGCCCATGGCCCCGGTATTGCTGATGGCCGCTGCCAGCGCCGGGGTGGCAATCCAAAGCATGCCGCCGCATTGGATGGGATATTCGATGCCGAAGAGATCGGTGATGCGTGTTTTAATCATGAGAGTCCTTTACTGATTGCCGGTTTAATCGTATTATTTAGCTAATTATGATTAGGCAAGAACAGATGTTTATAATTTTATATTATTATCATAGGGTTGGAATATTAGCAAGTTGAAGGTTGAGACGCCCTTTTTTGGAGTAAGAGTCAGATTAAGAGTGATAGACTCGTAAAAAGCGGTTTATGCCGCCGCGGCGTTATTTTTGCAGAAAGTAACTCAAAAAGGCGATCAAAACCCGTCCACACTGTCATTTCGAGCGGCAGCGAGAAATCTTTACGGCAAGATTCCTCGTCACTATCGTTCCTCGGAATGACATTGGCGGAAAGGTCTGGAATAACGGCATATACTATTGAGTTCCGTGGAAGGCGATTCCGGGACGGCAAAGAAAAAAGTTCAAGATCGCGGCGCGCGAATCCCGAGGAATGCAGCGTACTGACTCGTACGTGAAATTCCGAGGGATGCAGCGCAACAAAGATATTGGACTTTTTGCGAAGCCGTTAAGAGTAAGATTAAGATTAAGATTAAGACGAATAAAAGGTAAAGATCATTGCGGTATGAGGGACCGATATACCGGCCGCCCAGCGAGGCGGATTCGCTGCTGATTCAGGCCACCGTGGGCTGTCCGCACAACCGGTGCACCTTCTGCATGGTGTATAAAAACGGGCCGCGATTTAAAGTCCGGCCGGTGGCAGATATAAAAGAAGATCTGGCTGAAGCCGGAAACCGCTATGGTCGGGACATCAGACGCATCTTCCTGCCCGCGGGAAACACCATTGCCATGAAAACCGATCAGCTGTGCCGGGTATGCGAGTATGCCCGGGACCTGTTTCCAAACCTTGAACGCATTACGGTTTACGGCTCGTCCCAGTTTATTTTTCAGAAAGGCCCGGATGAGATGAAGCGGCTGGCCGCCGCGGGGCTTACAAGAATCCATGTGGGGCTTGAATCCGGGGATGATGAAACCCTTAACCGCATTAAAAAAGGGACCACCAAAAAGCAGCAGATCGCGGCGGGGCGATATGTCACAGAAGCCGGGATAGAGCTTAGCGAATATGTGATGCTTGGCATTGCGGGCACCGACCGTTCCCGCGAGCACGCCAGAGAAACCGCGGATGCCTTGAATGCCATCAACCCCCATTTTATAAGGCTGCGGACGTTTGTCCCCAAAATCAACACCCCGCTGTTGGAGGAAATCCAGCAGGGCGCCTTTGAAATGCCAGGGCCGCACGGCGTATTGACGGAAACCGCCCGAATCATCGAGAACCTGACGGTTACCTCAAACCTGGCCAGTGATCATTATACCAACTATATTAATCTCGAAGGCCGGCTGCCCCAGGACCGGACGCGTCTTCTCGAAGTCCTTGCAGCGGCACTCAAACGCGATGAATCCGAATTCCGGCCGTTTTTCATCGGCACCCAGTAATGCAACCCCCAAGCATCAGGAGGCAATCTTCAAGCATGAATGAAAGCAGCCCATTAACCGTATTTTTCGGTGCGGCGATTCAGGGCGCCAGGGACCGCGAGGCGCGGTCTGATATGCACCGCCGCCTGATCGAAATCATCAAATCCGTTAACTGCCATGTGTTGAGCGAACATACCGGCGGGGGCGATTTTGACCAGACCGCGGCCCTGATGGAAGACGCCATCGGCCCGCTGCCAAAGCAGGGAAAAAAGCGCACCGTTTACGTCCGGGATGAGATGATCCGAATGGTTGAATCAGCCATTGACGCGGCCATATTCGAAGTCTCCACCCCAAGCCTTGGCACGGGTATTGAGATCGCCCATGCCTACCTGCGGCCCCGGCTTTCACTTCCCCCGATTCCCGTGATTGCCCTTTATCAGAAAAACTACTGGCCGAATCATTTATCCGCCATGATCGACGGCATCTCCAAAGAACAAGTGCCGCATTTTACGCTACTGGAATACGACGATATCGATCACGCCGCCAAATTGCTTGGCCCGATCCTTTCCTCGCTTAAACCCGGCGGCCAATTCCCCAAGGCGGGCACCATTTCGGCCCGCAAATGCCCGGCTTGCGGGCACCATGAGGTCGGCATGACCGCCAAAGACGGCAGCTTCACGCCCCTTCGCCCGGGCATGGGCGTTGAGATCAAATAAAGGGCTATTCCGGCAAGTCGCCCCTGGACACCGCCTTTTCGATCCATTCGGCGGCAAAATCCCAGAGATCCGATGCCCCGTCTGCCGTGTGCCGGTTCAGGGAAAGGACCTGATCCTTTTGCACGCCGTGCTCCTTCCAGGACTTGCCCCGGGTATACAGGTTATGAATAAGCGGCTGCAGCCGGTCCAGGGCCGCGGCAAAACAGGCCTCTGGCGTTTGTCTGGCCTCGAACTCATCCCAGAGGGCGCGGAAACCCGCCGCCTGATCCGCCGGAAGCAGGTTAAAGATGCGATCCGCGGCTGCCTGTTCCCGCTCTGCCTTATCTGTTTTGGCGCTGGTATCATAGGCAAATGTATCGCCGGCATCAATTTCCACCAGATCATGGATCAACAGCATCTTGATGACGCTTAATAAATCAATGTCCGGCTGGTTGGCATGCTCGGCCAGCACCATGGCCATAACCGCAATATGCCAGGAATGCTCGGCGGAATTTTCAAACCGGCTCGCATCCGTCAGATAGGTCCGGCGATAGATGGTTTTAAGCCGGTCAATCTCTAATATAAAATCGATCTGTTTCTCAAGCCGCGCCCTGCTGCCGCTCATTATGATGCCCTCCATTGGCTCTACTCTGTTTGAAAACGAAAATTTTTATGATATTAAAAGAACCGGCAGCTCACAACCATCAAATGACGATCATCAAACGACGGCCGGGAGGACACCATGAGCGAAGGGACATTTCAAAAGGTCGGAAAATCCGCCAAAACACTATATGGGCCAAGAGCGGCCCTTGTCTGCGGATTTACATCAGAAGAACAGAAATCCTTGATGGCATTTATGGCGGGCATTGAGCTCACAGATCTATCCGTGGTGTTTGCCACCGAGGCAGACAGCGAAGCACTGCTAAAGGATTTGGTCACCCGGCCGGATCAGTCGGGTAAAGAGTCAAACTCCGGATTGGAACGGGCCATTATTCTCTCCGGAATTACGGAGGAAGAACTCCACCGGACGCTTTCCGCCTACAGAAAACTCGACCTGCCGCGTCCGCTGTGGGCGACCCTGACGCCCTATTCGGAAAGCTGGCCCCTGTCCGCCCTGCTTGAAGAGCTCCAGAAAGAGCGCATGGCAACGGAGCAAAAGAAATAATATATTCTGTTATTCCGGACCGTTCCGCCTCTGTCATTCCGAGGAACGATAGTGACGAGGAATCTTATTATAAAGATTTCTCGCTGCCGCTCGAAATGACAGCATGGACGGTTTCTGAGCCCCTTTTTGCGTGACTTTCTGCAAAAATACCGCCGCAGCGGAATAAATCGCTTTTTACGAAGCCATCAGATATTGATGACTTTATCCGCCGCTTGCATGGCGGTCACAATATCCAGCATATTGGTGGTCTCGCCCACCCGTTTCTGATCCAGCAGATCAAAATGGGTCAGACAGGTGCCGCACACCATGATATGCACGCCTTCGGATTCGAAGTTTTTCAGCACATCCAGCACCTCTGAATCGATCACGGCCAGTTTGACCCCGTTATTGACAAATACCAGCCGCCAAAGCTCGCCGCCCATTTCACCGATGGTCTTTAAAAAATTGATCATGAGTTTTAAGCCGAGCGTATCATCGCCGTATCCCATCCGATCCGTGGAGACCATGACCATTATTTTTTTATCCCCTTCAGCCGCCTTCTTTTGAGGCGCGGGTCGGGATTCGGCTTTTTCGCGGCCTTCCCCGCGGACACCAGTCAGTTTGAACTCCGTCCCTTCACTTTCCACAGTCACCGCATAGGACTGGGATTCCAGAAACCGGGTGACGTTCTGGCTGGATGCCTCATTGTCAACGATCACCTGGATCTGTTGGGGCTGATTGTTTTCTAAGGACTCCTTGGTCATCAGCACCGGCGCCGGGCAGGCCAGTTTTCTGGCATCAACTTTCTCCATTGATTCTCCTTATACAAAACGCCTATTAAATGGTTGCTGTCCTGATAAATAATATATATTTTAAATGCAGATAATTCAAATCGACTTTTCCTATAAAATTTTAACATTTTATTTAAAAAATCGATAGATTCGGCATTTGCGCCATTGCGATAAGCCGAACCATTTGAGGAGCATTGCATTATGGACTTATGGCATTTGACCATATTTAAGAAAGTAGTGGACACCCAGGGCTTTTCCAGCGCTGCCAGGGCCATTAACCTCACCCAGCCCACCGTCAGCAGTCATATCAAAGAACTTGAGAACCACTTCAACTGTCAGCTGGTCGATCGTATCGGCCGGGCCACGGTCCCGACAAAAGCCGGTGAGCATCTATACGCCTATACCACCCAGCTTTTAACCCTGTATGAGGAGACCGAATCCGCGATGGCCGAATTTCTGGGAAACATCCGTGGGCGTCTGACCATTGGCGGCAGCACCATCCCGGCCGGCTATATGCTGCCCAAACTCATCGGCGCTTTCCTCGAGCAGTACCAGAACGTCCGGATCGCCTTAAACAGCGGGGATACTGAACAAATCATCCAGGATATCCTTGAATACCGACTGGAGCTGGGTATTGTCGGCGCGCAGACGGACCGGAAACGGATCGCCCAGACCGAGCTTTTGCACGATGACATGCGGCTCATTGTCCCGGCGGGTCACAGATGGGCATCAAAAAACCACATCGAACTGGAACAGCTGTTTGATGAGCCGTTTATCATCAGGGAAAGCGGCTCCGGCACCCTAAAGTCGCTTCAGAAAAGCCTGGCCAAGGTTGGCCGTACCCCGCGCGCATTAAATGTGGTGGCGGAATTCGGGAGCACCGCATCGGTCATCCAGGGCATCAAAAACCGGGTGGGGGTTTCGGTGATTTCGCCAATTGCGGTCGCGGACGATTTGAAGGCCGGCTCGGTAAAGGCCCTAACCGTCAAAAAACTGGATCTGTCCCGCTACTTCTATCTCACCTGGCACCGCGACCGAACCCCGTCGCCCCTTTGCGATGCCTTTATCAAGTTTATTAAATCCCGGTACGGGAAAAGCTAACCCTTTTTGACGGCGGGATGGGTCAAATAGTGTTTAAATGTGGCGGGATCCAGCACCAGGTCGCCAAGCTGAATGCTGCTTACGCGCCCGACGGCGGCTTCGGTTAACGGGGTTAAAACCGACACGGTCCGTTTAGAAATATCAACCCCATGGACGATCCCCAGTGCCAGGGTGAATCCACTTTTATCCTCGAACGCGATCAACCGGTTCTCATAAAACCGGGGATACGGGAAAACCCCATAATGCGGCCAGTAGAAATCCCGGATGACGGATTTTTTAAAATACCTGCTGAAAGCCTTCTCCCGATAGGTCTGCCGTTCCATAAAATTTCGTTCCTGAACCGCCGGTGCGCATGGCATATCAATAACTGAAACCCGCTTGGCAATGCGAAGCGGCCGGACCCAGGATTCAAGTTCCCGCCCCTTCTGAAGAGCTATCAAAACCGAAGGCTGCAGGAGGTCAATTTTGGATAGTTTAAGCCGCGCCCCGCCTTTTTCTGCCTCCACCAAGCCGGAGGTGTCCATGACGATCAATCCATCAGCAGTTTCCCTGGCTTTTTGCATGAGGCGGCCGCAGCCGGAAAGCACCTGAAGCATATGACCGGCCGGCGTGGTTGATGCCACAAAACGATGCCAAATGCGCTGTTTGATCGCCCCGCCGCCAGGAGACGCAAAAACGCCTAAGCTCAGGGTCGTCGGCGGCCCCAGGCGGCTCTGGCCCGGATCCGCATCCACGGCCATTGCTTTACCGCCTACTGATATGGCCCGGCTTAAAAGATACTGGAAAAGAGTTGTCTTTCCGGTATCCGTCCCTCCCACCAGCATAATCAACCCGGTCAGGCGGGACAGATCCAGCCGCTGCCATTCATAGGGGACAGAAATCCTTTCTGTTATTTGAGCTTCCTCAAGCCAGTGAATCGGCATTAGCCACCTCTATACGCTGCCTGCCAGTCACAGCCCTTAATGACATCATCACGCAGAATTTGAAAATTACCGATATATTGTTATATTATCAATTTAAAGACCTCGTAAAAAGCGGTTTATGCCGCCGGCGGCGGTATTTTTGCAGAAAGTAACTCAAAAAGGCGCTCAAAAACCGTCCATACTGTCATTTCGAGCGGCAGCGAGAAATCTTTACAGCAAGATTCCTCGTCACTATCGTTCCTCGGAATGACAGTGGCGGAAAAGTCCGGAATAACAATATATAGTATTGAGTTCCTTGGAAGCGATTTGTTCCGCCGCAGCGGTATTTTTACAGTAACTAATGGTTAATTCGTACTCGTACACGGGCTCGTACTCGTAATCGGCTTTTAAATTTTCCCGACTACGATGACGAGTACGAGAACCGTCCCGCTTGCGCGGGACTGAGAACGATCAGTTCCTTGAAAGTATTCCCCCCGGGCCGTGCGCCCGGGACCGATTTTAAAAGTAACTTTTGCTCTCGGGTAAAGGCACTAAGTTTTTCAAACTGTAAGCCTTGAGCTGTGACGCACCTTTGAAAAAGGCC
>DATGCF010000077.1:0-8461 GCA_035312245.1 Desulfosalsimonadaceae bacterium | reverse complement strand
TTCAGGCCGGTCTGAATGGCGGCAAAATCAATGGTATGTTTACGCTTCAGAACTTCACAGGCGGCCAGTACAATCGCGGCATTGTCGATCTGGTGATTGCCGGGCAGGCGGGTCTGCATGTGCGGCCAGACATGCTCGACGCCGAAATAAGTAAAATTGCCGGCATCCGGGCGCCGCCGTACCCGAAAGTGTTCGCCCACCCGATAGAATGGGGCGTCGCGGTCTTTGGCCGTTTCCCGGATAACCTCAACCGCCGCCTTCTGCCTGGCCCCTGTGATGACCGGCGTACGAGGCTTAATAATGCCGGCCTTTTCCCCGGCAATGGCGGCAATGCTGTGGCCGAGATAGTCACGGTGTTCCATGGAGATATTGGATATAATGGAAATTTCCGGTTGAAGGATGTTGGTGGCATCCAGGCGCCCGCCCATGCCGGTCTCAATTACCGCCCAGTCGACATTGGCCGCAGCAAAGGCATAAAGCGCCATGGCCGTTGTATATTCAAAAAAGGTGGCCTCCCTATCGCCTTGGTGGGCTTTTTTAGCGGCTTCATAGGCATCCACCACGTGTTTATCTGAAATTTCGTCATTATTGATACGGATGCGTTCGTTAAATCGCACCAGGTGGGGGGAAGTGTAGAGCCCCACCCGGTAGCCGGCATGGAACAGGATATTGGCCATTGCCGAAGCAATGGAGCCTTTGCCGTTGGTGCCGGCTACGTGGATGGTCGAAAACTGAAGCTGGGGGTTGTCCAGGTGCGCTAACATGCTGCGGATAATATCTAATCCCAGGATGATGCCAAAGCGTCTGAGACCATACATTTCTGTCAGGCATTGCTGATAGTGATTCTGATTCATTTTTGAACAGCCATTTTGTTAAGCACAAAAAAAAGCCCGGTCAGCGGTAATCCGCTGACCGGGCTAAACGAGCTTGAAGTCGTTGGAAAACTAAGAGCGCTTGTTCTTGCGGTACCGCTGATAGCGTTTTTGCCGTTTGGCTTCGGCAATCCGCTGCCGCCGAAGCGCTTCCCTGCGTTTTCGCCGTCGGTACTCGCTCGGTTTCTCATAGTTCTTCTTCATTTTCAGTCGTTTGAACAATCCATCGTTTTGAATTTTTTTCTTCAAAACGCGCAATGCCCGTTCGACATCATTGTCGTCGACGCGAACCGAGATTTCCTTCAAAAATTTCGCCCCCTTTACAATATATTTACTTCAAACATAAAACGCACATTTAAAATTTTCACGCATGGCGGCCGGATTAGGCCTCCAGCTTTTTAACCAGTTCATCCGCCACTTCATCCACACTGGCCCGGCCGTCGAGCTTGATGTACTTGATGCCTTCCTGGTCGGCAATATCACGGAAATAATAGGCCGCCGCCAGAGTACCGGTCTGATCATCATAGTAGATGGCATGGCGTTTGTCGATGGCCGCCTCGTCCTGGTCGTCATCGCGCTTGGAGAGCTCCCCGCCGCAGACCCGGCATTTATCGCCATCCGGCTTTATCGCATCAATGTAGACGTTGTTCGGATGGTTGTTGTCATTGACGCAGAGCCGACGGCCCATGATCCGGTTTTTGGCAATTTCCCGGTCAAGCTCCATTTCAATGACAATATCCAGCCTCATATTCTCTTTTTTCAGGGCCTCATGGAGCTTAATGGCCTGGTTCTTATTCCGGGGGAATCCGTCCAGGAGCCATCCGTTTTTGCAGTCATCTTCTTTCAGCCGGTCAAGAATCATCGGGATGGTGATATCATCGGGGACCAGGTCGCCCTTGTCGATATAGGCCTTGGCCTGTTTGCCCAGTTCGGTACCGCCCTTGATGTTTTCTCTAAAAATGGCGCCGGATTCAATATGGGGAATATTGTATTTTTTCTTCAAAATAGCGCCTTGCGTACCCTTGCCGCTGCCGTTCGGACCGAAAAATAAAATGTTCATGAGGCTCTCTCCTTTTTTGAATATCGATAAATCCCAGCTAAAAATGTTATTTTAATTCTTGAGTTAGAAAAAATTTAATAAAATGGAACTCATATTAGAAACGTCCCGCCATGTCAAGTAAGGTTATTTATGTTTGATAACTTTTCTGATCCAGTCTATCGCCTCGGCCCGGTTCTGAAGACGGCCGGCAAGCCGCTCCTCTTCAACGCGGGAAAGCAATTTGGAAAACAGCGGAGAGGGTGTCAAATCGAGTTCAGAGATGAGGTCGTGGCCGTTTATCAGGGGCGGGCGGCTGGCTTTTTCGCTAAAGTCAAATGTATAGGCATGAATCAAATCCCGGCAAAAGTGCTCAAACGGTTTGGTCGACTGGCCCGCTTTTTTGCCCCGGGCATCGGCAATCGCATGCAAAAGAAGGTCCACCGCAAGCCCTTGGGATTTGATAAAAAAACGGGCAATGCCTTTACTGGTGAGGGTTTGGTTCTGATGCGCCGTAAATAGATGGAGCGGCCTTAAATGGTTGCGGATGATAACATCCACGTAGGCGCATAACGCGTTTGAGAGTTTTAAGCGCCGGCTGATGGGCCGGACCATATCCGCGCCGATGGTTTCATGCTGATAAAAATGGACGGCGCCGTTTCCGTCTGTGGTGCGGCTTTGAGGCTTGCCGATGTCATGAAGCAGCATCGCCAGTTTCAGCCGGGCCGGGTCATGGCTTAGCGGATCCGGCAGCTCCTCTGGTTTTTCGAGAATTTTTTTCGGATCCGTGAGAAGCTTTTCAAGCCAGAAGTAAGCAGCCATGGTGTGTTCAAACGCGTCAAAATGGTGATGGGTATTCTGCAAGCAGGTTTTTAGCGGCAGCAGTTCGTCAAAAATCTGGGTGAGCAGACCCGCCGCGTCCATTTCACGAAGGTATTTATGGCTCTGCGGGCAGGCCAGCAGTTTCATCAGTTCTTCTTTTATGCGCTCTCCGGCAGTAAGCTTGATTTGGCTGGCATGCCGGGAAATGACAGCTTTTGTGGCGGCATCGATGTTAAACTTTAATAGGGCGGCGAGCCGGAATGCCCGGAGCAGCCGAACCGGATCGGCCCGCAGGTTCTCCTCGGAAACCATCCGGATACGCCGGGCCTTGAGGTCCTTAAAGCCATTAAGGATATCGGTGAGCTGTTTTTTCCTTATATCCCATGCCATGGCATTAACGGTAAAATCCCGCCGAGTTAAATCTTCGTAAATGCTGTCCCCTTCAAGGGGGGCGACATCGAATGTCAATTCGCCGGAAACAATCCGGTAGATGGAAAAATCCGGCTTGCCAAGGGTGATCAACCGGCTGCCCGCATTTTTGGCAATCTGTCGGGCCATGGGTTCACAGGGTTTTGGCACGGCGATATCATAGTCTGTGGGCTGTTTGCCAAGCAGCATATCTCGAACCGTGCCACCCACCAGGTAAGCACCGGGCATATGTGGGATCAGTTGGGGCAGTTTCATTAGAATTTTTTGAAATTTTTAATCAGAGTCATTAATTTTGTGTTGATTTAGATATCATTATTTATTATGAACTTCTCTTTTTTGTGCTTTAGTTACAGACACCCGGTGTTCAGCGGTTCTATTGATGCGGCGGCATCGGACAGCCTTGATCAGTTCCCGGTAAAAACCGTACACAACCCTCGCCGCCTTTTTATCTGTACACCAAGACGGGCGACAGTTTCAATGAAAGGCTGAAGGCAAATATGGGCGATGACAGCAGCCAACCGTTGCGCTTGGGGGTTACCGGCGGGGCGGGCTCCGGCAAAAGTGTGGTGTGTGAACGGCTCCGATCCCATGGCGTCAGTGTCATTTTAGCTGATGAACTCGCGCGCCGTGCGGTGATGCCCGGTATGCCGGCCTATGAAAAGATTGTGGCACATTTTGGCACCGGGATACTGGATGACGATAAGCGCATCAATCGGGCCCGGCTGCGTCAGGTCATTTTAAGGGATCAGAAAAAAAAGCAGACCCTGGAAAGTTTTGTCCATCCCGAAGTGTTCCGCCTGATGGCGGAAGATTATATGGCGGCCGGCGAAGCCGGCGCAGATGTGGTCGCGGTCGAAGTGCCGCTTTTGTTTGAGGCTGGCATGGAAAGCTATTTCGACTATATTCTGACCATCAGCGTTGAACGGGAAGAGCGGATCAAGCGCCTTATGGCAAGAGATCAAATCAGCCGGGAAGACGCCGAGGCGTTAATGCAAATCCAGTGGCCCGAGGAAGATAAGCAGAAAAAATCCGATTATGTCATCGATAACTCCGGCAGCATTGAAGAGACCATTAAATCCGTGGACCAATTTTATCCGGTGTTAATGGCGCGGGTAAAAAATTTGTAAAGCCTAAATTGAAAATCCCGGAGGGTTTCAAATTTTTAAGCTAAAAATGTTTCAACATATTAAAAATAATAATAAAATTTACTTTTTAAAAATTTGAAACGCTCAATTTAGGTAAAACTGTTGACAGGGGGCATTCAAGCAGTTAGGTTAAATTTAAATACCTGCCTATGGTACGTATCTTATTGCTGCGTATACGATCAATCAGAGCGGTACATAGTTCCTTCAAACAGAGCGGTACATAGTTCCTTCAAAAATCATGAATTCAGGTTTTACCGTATCAGAAGAAAAACAGCTGATTTGTATTTGAACCGATTTATATGCAGGCTACCGGCCCTGGCGCATGCTTGCGATTGATCCGGCGCCCATCGGATATACAGTCGGTATCTGTCTAAATCAAATTTATATTCTTATTTTAATTTATCTAATTTTAAAGGATGGCGAGGTAATCGGTTAATGAATGTCGTTGAATTAAAAAACAAAAAGATTAGTGAACTGACCCGGATGGCAAAAAAGTTCAATATTGACAATGCCGGCGGGAAGCGAAAACAGGAACTGATTTTTTCTCTGCTGCAGGCCCATATTGAACAAAACGGGTTTATTTACGGGGAGGGGACTCTTGAGGTGCTGCCGGACGGGTTTGGATTCCTGCGCTCACCGGACTGCAATTACTTGCCGGGACCTGACGATATATACGTGTCGCCATCCCAGATTCGCCGTTTCAATTTGCGCACCGGCGATACGGTATCCGGTCAGATCCGGCAGCCCAAGGAATCAGAGCGGTATTTCGCGCTGCTGAAAGTCGAGGCCATCAATTTTGAGGAGCCGGAACTCGCCCGGGAAAAGATCCTTTTCGACAACCTGACTCCGCTGTTTCCCACAAAGAAGATGAAGATTGAAACCGCGCGGGACAATTATACCACGCGGATTATGGATCTTTTGACCCCGCTCGGATTCGGTCAGCGCGGCTTGGTGGTATCCCCGCCCCGTGCCGGCAAGACCATGATTTTAAAAAGCATCGCCAACAGCATCATCACCAGTCACAAGAAAAACGTCGTGCCTTTTGTGGTGCTGATTGATGAGCGGCCCGAGGAGGTCACCGACATGGAGCGTTCGGTCGAGGCCGAGGTGGTGAGTTCCACATTTGACGAGCCGGCGGAGCGTCACATTCAGGTCGCGGAGATGGTGATTGAAAAAGCCAAGCGCCTGGTTGAACATAAACAGAACGTGGTTATTTTGCTGGACAGTATCACCCGGCTGGCGCGGGCGTACAATACGGTCATGCCGCCCAGCGGCAAGATTTTGTCCGGCGGTGTGGACTCCAATGCGCTTCACCGGCCCAAGCGGTTTTTCGGCGCGGCCAGAAATGTGGAGGAGGGCGGAAGTCTCACCATTATCGCCACCGCCCTGGTGGATACCGGCAGCCGGATGGATGAGGTGATTTTCGAGGAATTCAAGGGGACCGGCAATATGGAGCTGCAGCTGGATCGTCGCCTCGCGGATCGGCGCATGTATCCGGCCATTGATCTCAATAAGTCCGGCACCCGCAAGGAGGAGATGCTTCTGGATCAGGAAACCTTAAATCGGGTCTGGATCCTAAGAAAGCTTCTGTCCACACTAAATCCTGTTGACAGCCTGGAATTTTTGCTGGATAAAATGCAGGGCACAAAAACGAATAAAGATTTTCTGGATTCCATGAATTCATAGAATAATGGTGAATAATCAAGAAGGGGTGTTCATATGAAAAAAGAAATCCATCCGGATTACAAGGAAACAACGATTAAATGCGCATGCGGCAATGAACTGACGATTGGTTCCACAAAAGACAATATCTCGGTGGAAATCTGCTCAAAATGCCATCCATTCTATACCGGCAAGCAGAAACTGGTTGACTCTGCCGGCCGGATCGAGCGGTTCCGAAGAAAATACGGCAATTATCAGGATCAAAACAAGAAAAAATAGCCTATCCCAAATTCTTTTAATGCGGGAGTCCAAAGCCTGGCCCATGGGGACAGGCTATTTATTTTCTATGGTATGGATCTATGTTTGAGCAGCTGGAAGGCATTGAAGCGCGCTATCAAGAGCTTGAGACATTATTGAGCGATCCGGAGATTGTTCAAAACCGCGAGGTGTATCCGCAGTATGTGCGGGAGCATAGTGATCTGGGCAAAATCGTGTCCGTTTACCGGGATTATAAGCAGACCATGGAAGAGCTTGAGCAAAGCCGGGATCTGCTTTCGGACAAAGACCCGGAAATGAAGGAGCTGGCCAGGGCCGAGGTGGAAAATCTGTCCACGCGCTCCGAGCAGCTCGAAGAGGACCTAAAAGAGCTCCTAACGCCCAAGGATCCGAATGATGAAAAGAACGTGCTTCTTGAAATCCGGGCCGGCACCGGGGGCGAGGAGGCGGCTCTGTTTGCCGGAGATCTGTTTCGGATGTATACCCGGTATGCGGAGTCCAAAGGCTGGAAGATTGAGCTGATGACCGAGCATTACGGCGATGCCGGCGGAATCAAGGAAATCGTGGCCCTGGTCAAGGGCAGAGGCGCATACAGCCACTTAAAGTATGAAAGCGGCACGCACCGGGTCCAGCGCGTGCCGGTCACCGAAACCCAGGGCCGGATTCATACCTCGGCTGTCACCGTGGCGGTTCTGCCGGAAGTCGAAGATGTCGAAATCAATATTGACCCCAATGATATCAAAATGGACGTCTACCGCTCCACCGGGCCGGGCGGCCAGTCCGTTAACACCACGGATTCGGCAGTGCGCCTGACCCATCTGCCCACCGGCATGGTAGTGACCTGCCAGGATGAAAAATCCCAGCACAAAAATCGGGCCAAAGCCATGAAGGTGCTTCGCGCCCGACTCTATGATCTGGAACGCCAACAGCAGCAGGCCGAAATCTCCCAGCAGCGCAAAAACCAGGTTGGCTCCGGGGACCGGAGTGAGCGCATCCGTACCTATAATTTCCCCCAGGGCCGGGTCACTGATCACCGCATCGGATTGACACTTTATAAGCTTGACCAGATTCTACAGGGCGAGCTACTCGATGAAATCATCAATGAGCTTGCCACCTATTTTCGCGCGCAGGCCCTCCAGAATGCAGAAGCCGTCTGATTCCCAATGGACCATTCTTGATCTGATTCAATGGACCACCGCCTATTTTAAATCCCATGAAATTGACAGTGCCCGGTTAACCGTTGAATTGCTGCTGGCCCACGCCCTGGGTATTGAGCGGATCGAATTGTATACCCGGTTCGATCAGCCGCTCACCGCAGATGAGCTGGCCGGGTTTAAGCAGCTGATCAAGCGGCGGCTGAAAAGGGAGCCGGTGGCCTATATCCTTGGATATAAAGATTTTTGGGATATCACCCTGGCGGTTGACAAAAATGTCCTGATTCCCCGGCCGGAAACTGAATTGCTGGTCGAATCCGCTTTAGATTTCATTTTTGAAAATACAGATGTCCGCCAAATGCGGATTCTGGAACTCGGCACGGGATCCGGCGCCATTATTTTAAGTCTGGCCGCCGCGAAACCGGGACATCTCTTTTATGCATCCGATGCAGACGCCTGTGCATTAGCCGTGGCCCGAAAAAATGCGGGCGCCAATCAACTGGCGGATCAGGTGGGGTTTTTTGCCGGCTGCTGGTTTGCGCCGATTCATCCGGACACTAAATTTGATTTGATTGTATCCAATCCGCCCTATATTCCGGCGCCCGAGATTTCCGGGCTGGCCCCGGAAATCTGTCAGTATGAGCCCGGGCGCGCCTTGGATGGCGGGGTGGACGGTCTTGATTGCATCCGCCGGATCGTTCGTACGGCGTCCGGCTACATGCGGCCCGGGGGGCACCTGATGCTTGAGATCGGGAATGGCCAGCGCGAAGCGGTTGAATATTTGATTGAGGATACCGCCGGCATGCGTTTTTCCCAAAGTATCCGGGACTATGCCGGCTATGACCGGGTGATGGTGGCGACAAGCGCCACCGACGATTGATTTAGGTTTTATGAAAAATGCGGCTTTAAATAACAAGCCATTTCGCATGTTTTTTTTATTGCCCTGAAATTTGTTTTTTGTTAACCATTATAAATTTATCAATTTGAAATTGGAACGCTCAATTTAGGCAATAGCCAATCCACACGTTCCGGGACCGGCTGGGTCGGGTGCTTACTCTCAAGTGG
>DATGCF010000076.1:0-5441 GCA_035312245.1 Desulfosalsimonadaceae bacterium | reverse complement strand
AAAAAGGCCTGGCAGCAGCTATGGGAAAATGCGGAGGCCGCCTATCGTCAGGGGCGGGCGTTTGGCAGTACAATGCCCCGGGAGACCACTCAAGCGGCTGAATCCGGTAAATCATCCCGATCTTCCTTGCATTCCTACTATGAACTTCAGCAGCGGAAGCTAAATGAACTGGGCGCCAGCGCCAGCAATCAGGAGTCTAAAACGGAATTTGAAAAACGGATTAAGAACAGATACCAGGAACTGGCCCGAAACAAGGGCGATGATCAGGATATTGTCTTGACCTTTGATAAAGACAAGAAAAAATGCACGCTTGAACTCAAGCGGAAGGGATAAATCCAATGTCTCTGATCACCCGGGCCATGTCCGGCGCTACGGGGGCTTCGATAAAAATCGGTGCGTCCGTTTCCGGATGAAGAAATTTTATCCGCCAGGCATGGAGCATCTGGCGGTGAACCCCGGCAAGCGCCTGCCTTAGCTTTGGATAGCTTTGCAGGAATTTATGGGGCCGTTTGATCCCGTAAACCGAATCCCCGATGATCGGACAGTTGATGGCCGCACTATGCACCCGGATCTGGTGGGTCCGCCCGGTTTTTATGGCGTATTCCATAAGCGTTACCCGATCAAATCGGGTTTTGACCTGCCAGCTGGTTTCCGCCGGTCGGGCCCGGTTGTACCGGCTGGCTGACATTTTTTTCCGGTGTTCCGTGTGCCGCCCGATGGGCAGATCGATAAAGCCGGTGTCCGTTTCAGGCTGCCCATAGACCAGTCCGAGATATTTTTTTTCAATGGTGCGCGCCTTAAACTGGGCACAGAGATGGCGAAACGCCGCTTTTGATTTGGCCACCAGGAGGATGCCGGAGGTGTCCTTGTCCAGTCGATGCACGATGCCCGGCCGGCCGGATGTGTCGCCGATGCCGTCTAACTCCGGCCGGTAATGGATGAGCGCATTGGCCATCGTCTGGCGACGATGGCCGGGAGCCGGATGCACCACCACGCCCGGGGGCTTATTGAGGGCGAGGCAGGCAGTATCTTCAAAAAGGATGTCCAAGGGAATGGCATCCGGAAGCAGGGTTTCGGTGGTGGCCGAGTCATTGACAGCCGGAATCATTCCGGTCACATAATCCCCTGCGGCCGGTTTAAAAGCCGGTTTGCGCGGTTGATTGTTGACCTGGATGGCGCCCTCCCGGATCAGGCGGCTTATGGTATTGCGGGATAATGCGGGGTACCTGTCGGAAACAAGCGCATCCAGACGAATGCCGGCTTCTGATGGGGAGATGGTAAAAGCGATCGACCATGGCTCAGCCATAAGGGGATCAAGCGGGTTTTAGTGCAGCGCTTTAAATAAGGATTCGATTTCGTCCCAAATCGTGTTTTCGTCCGCATTCTTCGCCGTGCAGAGCTCGCGCAGCAGCAGTCCCTTGGCCGTATCCAGCAGCTTTCGCTCGCCAAAGGAGAGATCCTTGATCAATTTAAGCAGAAACAGGTCCCTGAAAACTTCGGCGACATCATAGAGGGAGCCGGTCTTGATTTTGTCCATATATTCCTTATAACGCCGGTTCCATGTCTGGTTATCAAAGATTTCATCCTTTTTCTGCTGCAGGATCGAATAGATTTCAGGAATTTTGTCTTCTGGAATGACTTCCCGGAGCCCGACGGAGTCGACATTCATGGTCGGAATCATGATGACCATGCCGTTATCCAGGATCTTCATGATGTAAAAATCATGCTTGGCGCCGTTGATGGTTCGGCTTTCGATGGATTCGATCCGGCCCACGCCATGTGCCGGATATACCGCCAGATCCCCCACTTGAAAAGATTTAGATTTAAAGGTTTCTTTTTGTACTTCCGCTTTTTTAGCCATAATGTCCACCAAGTATATATTAATAGTTTAGACAATCTTAAACATAAAAAGAATATATACCATTTTTCAGGCAGACATTCAACAAAAAAAGGGGATTGGCGAAACCCTTCGCCAATCCCCTTTCTTAACATTTATAACAGGGTCCAGGGACCCGAAGAATCAATTACAGAAGGAATGGCACCATCAAGAGGGCCACAACATTCAGGATCTTGATCATCGGGTTGATCGCCGGACCTGCAGTGTCTTTGTACGGGTCGCCGACTGTGTCGCCGGTGACCGCGGCTTTATGGGCATCACTGCCCTTGCCGCCAAAGAAGCCGTCTTCGATGTATTTCTTGGCGTTGTCCCATGCCGCACCGCCAGTGGTCATGGAGATAGCCACAAAGAGCCCGGTGATGATGGAGCCGATCAAAAGACCGCCCAGCGCCACTTTGCCCAGCAGGAAGCCGACCAGGATGGGGGCCACAACCGGCAGCAGCGCGGGAACCATCATTTCCTTCAATGCGTGCTTGGTCACAATGTCTACGCAGTTGCTATAATCCGGTTTTGAAGTCCCTTCCATAATGCCCGGAATTTCCCGGAACTGCCGCCGAACCTCATCAACAACCGCACTACCGGCGCGTCCCACCGCCTGCATGGCCATGGAGGCGAACAGGAACGGCAGAAGGCCGCCGATAAACAGGCCGATGATAACATTCACATCGGAGAGATCAAAGGCAATGTTTTGGACCGCCTCACCGGAGATTTCCGCTGCGTGCTGGGCGTGCAGGACGAACTCCTGGGTATAGGAGGCGAAGAGCACCAGGGCTGCCAGGCCGGCAGAACCAATGGCATAGCCTTTGGTCACGGCCTTGGTGGTGTTGCCCACCGCATCCAAGGGGTCGGTAACCGCGCGCACGCTGTCATCGAGTTCCGCCATTTCGGCGATACCGCCGGCATTGTCCGTGATCGGGCCGTATGCGTCAATAGCGATAACCATGCCGGTCATGGACAGCATGGCCACTGTGGCGATGGCAATGCCGTAGAGGCCGGCAAACCCAAAAGAGATGCCGATACCCAGGCAGATGGCCAGAACCGGCGCTGCGGTGGACTGCAGGCTGACCGCCAGGCCGGCGATGATATTGGTGCCATGGCCGGTGGTTGAAGCTTCCGCAATTCCCTTAACCGGTTTGTACGTCCCGGTGTAGTATTCGGTGATGATGACGATGATAACCGTGAGTGCCAGACCGACCAGTGAGGAGTAGAAGAGGTTGATGGCCGGAATGCCGTTCATATCGGTCATAAGGCCGGTGGTGACAAAGTAGAAGGCAATAGCCGCCAGGATGGCTGCACCGAACATTCCTTTATAGAGCGCGCCCATGATGTACTCGCTCTTGCCCAGGCGCACAAAAAAGGTCGCGATAATGGAGGCGATAATGGAGACTGCCCCCAAAACCAGCGGGAAGTGAACGGCCATGACGTTGTCTGTGAAAAGCAGCGCACCCAGAAGCATGGCGGCGACAACCGTTACCGCGTATGTTTCAAAAAGGTCAGCGGCCATACCGGCACAGTCACCCACGTTGTCGCCCACATTGTCAGCGATGGTCGCTGGGTTCCGCGGGTCGTCTTCCGGAATGCCGGCTTCGACCTTACCCACCAGGTCAGCGCCAACATCAGCGCCCTTGGTGAAGATACCGCCGCCGAGACGGGCAAAGATGGAGACCAGGCTGCCGCCAAAACCCAGTGCGACCAGGGGTACCACCAGGTCGACCAGCGCAGTATCAGCCGGCATGGAAGCGGACATGTAAGTGAAAAACCCGGCAATCGCGGTAAGCGCAAGGCCCGCCACCAGCATACCGGTCACGGAGCCGCCCTTGAAAGCGAGGCTCAGTCCTGAGGCCAAGCCTTTTTTGCAGGCTTCGGCGACCCTAACGTTTGCCAGAACCGATACCCGCATGCCGATATAGCCGGCTAAAAATGAGGCCACAGCGCCCACCAAAAATCCAATGGCGGTTTTGGCGCCCAAGCCGAAGAAAATAATAACAAAAATAACAATACCCACAATCACCATGCTTTTGAGCTGCCGATTCAGATAGGCAATCGAGCCTTCCTGAATGGCGCTGGCGATTTCGCCCATCTTGGCATCACCCGTGGGGGCGCCCTTGATCGCGCCTGCCACAATCAGCGAATAAAGAATGCCAATAATTCCGATGAATGTGCAAGTTAGCGGAATATTACTCAATATCCATTCCATATTAACCCTCCCTTAACTAATCAGTTAAAAAAATGAAACAATGTTACGCCTTAATTGAAGCGGTTCATGCCTTCGTTAACGCCATGCGTTAAAATTGTGATGACAGCTTCCGTTGCTTTATCCAGTATCGGTTCAAATTCCCGCCACTCTTCAGCGGTAAAATTCCCAAGGACGTAGTCGCTGATGTCCATGGGGCCCTCGGGGCGGCCGATACCGATTCTTACCCGGGGAAAATCCCCGCTTCCAACGGCATCGATGATAGATCTTAAGCCATTATGCCCTCCGTGCCCTCCTTTCGCTTTGATTTTAATTTTTCCATAACCCATATCAATATCATCATGGATCACCAGCAGATGATCCAAAGCTATCTGGAAAAAATCGGACGCCCGGCGAATCGGTCGGCCGCTGCGATTCATATATGCCATAGGCTTTAACAGGATGGCATTCATTTGGCCGATCCTTCCGCGGCCGTATTCAGCATCAAATTTTTTTTCCCGGCTAACGGCCATATGGTTGGCCTTTGCCAGGGAATCAATGACCATGAAACCGGCATTATGACGGGACCATGCATATTTTCGGCCCGGATTGCCCAAGCCGGCTATCAACCAGGGGCGGATCTGCATCATTTTCCTGCTAACAAGCCGGCATCCCCAAAAAGCAGGGGCGGATGGCTATTCCTCTTCAACTTCGCCGCCGGCTTCAGCTTCGCCTTCCACACCTCCTTCGCCTTCCTCGCCTTCCTCGAGTTCCTCAGCCTCGGGCTCTTCCTCAAGTTCCATGGCCGGGCTGACAATGGTCAGGATGGTGAAGTTTGTATCATAGGGGATTTCAATTTTTTCGCCCAGATCGATATCTTCCACATGAACCGAGTCGCCCACATCCAAATCGGTGATGTCGATTTCCACCTGTTCGGGGATATCGCCCGGCAGACAGGAGACTTCGAGTTCCCGGCGGATAATCTGCACGATACCGCCTTCTTCAACCCCCTTTGAGGTCCCTGTGGTTACCACCGGCACCGTGGTGGTGATTTGCTGGTCCATTTTGACTTCATAAAAGTCGATGTGCAGGTACTTGAACTTAACCGGGTCAATCTGCAGTTCTTTGATCATGACCGTCTTTTTGTCCCTGGCGCCGTTTTCAATCTGCAGATCCAACAAAGCCTGGCTGGGGCTGACCTTGTTTAACAGGACTTCCATGTCATGGATGTTTACGGACAGCGGCATGCTGTCAATGCTTGCCCCATAGAGCACGGCCGGCATATTCCCCTGCTGGCGAAGGGTCCGGGCAGTACCTTTCCCGGTTTTTTCACGTCGTTTTGCGGTTATTTGATGTCGATCCAATATTTAT
>DATGCF010000075.1:0-2010 GCA_035312245.1 Desulfosalsimonadaceae bacterium | reverse complement strand
GCTGTCCTTCAAGCCCTTATAGAGTCTTGCCATATCAATGGCCATGCCCGTCATATTGGCCACCGCCTGCACGAAATTCACATCATCCATATCAAATTCCGCCGGTTCCGCGGTGTACACCCGAAGCGCGCCGATGGTCCTTTCGGCGGTTGTCATGGGCACCGAAAGGATGGAGGAGATCCCCTCTTTTTTGGCCTCGTCCGGATACTGAATCCGGGGATCATCCGAAACATCCCCAATAGCAACCGGCCCTTCGCTTAAGGATTCGGCAATGGAGTGCATGGCGCTGACCGGGCCTTTGTTGAGATACTCCTTGCTCAGGCCGAAGGATGCCGCGATTTCCAGCTCATTGGTATGCCGGTTGATCAAAAAAATCGTGCACCCCTTGACATTGAGCGCATGGGCAATGCTTTCCGCGGTCAAAATCACCACCTCCTCCGGATCCCGGGAATGGGAGATGGAGTTGGTGATTTTAAGCAGGGTTTCGTAATTGACGACTTGCTTTTTCATGGTGGCACCTCCTTGTGGACGGTTGCAATTTATGGCTTGAACCATAAACCGGATAAAAATCTTTCATGTGGCAGCCGCTGGGCCAATACGGATCAGAACAAAACAGAACCAACCGGGAAAGCCTCAGCCGGTTAACCGGAGAAAGCAAAAACAGCGTCGGATATAGGAGCCGGGTAAGAGCGCTTGATCGCGGATCAGGAAGAAAACACTTTTGTCAAATAAAACACGTACAAACCAGCTAGAAAGCCTTGGAACGTGCCCCATGCGATATCAATCAGCGTGATCGGCAGCGGGTAGTCCTTTACAAACGAAAGGTTGGTGAGATCATAGGTACAGTAGAGCACGAATCCGGCGAAGGCCCCAACCCCCAGAGCTGCGCCCAGGGTATTTTGTATAAGCAGGCCCAGGGAAATAAAGACCACCAGTCCAAGCGCGATAATCACCTGGACAAGCAGTCCCGCCGGCAGATTGAAAACGATCCGGCCATTCTCCACTGCGGCCAGATAGCCCAAATGCTTTAAATAAATGCCCCGGGCCACCACGGAGAGCCAGAGCAGATCCAGGATAATGAAAATGGGAATGGAAATAATAGCCACTTTGAAAAAAGTTGATGTGAGAAAATACTGCATGAATTTTTCCTCGGCCCGGTTCATAGTTTATATTCATAATATATTCTCAAACTCCTGGCCGGTCAACCGAACATAAAAAATTTTACCAATTTTAAAGCGGTTATGCGCAGTTTTCGGATATACATGGATGATTTCGGTTTGACCTTTAAGCCGACGGATCTACATTATACTCAATGTCGTTAACTTAAGATTCCGTTTTACCTCCTTCTCCCTCTGGGAGAAGGTCGGGATGAGGGTAAAAATGGCTTAAGTTAATGGTTTTGACATTATACCTAAATACGCCCTCAATTTAGGGACAAATATTAGGGTGTGAGGTGCGGATGTCTAAATTTTTCGTGACGTTGATTGTTTTTGGTTTCCTGGCGGCAGCGGCCGTCCCCTTGACCGGTGCAGCGGAAATCGAGGGGGTGACATTTGAAGAGCGCATTCGCGTTGACGGCGAAGACCTGCAATTGCGCGGAACTGCCCTATTAAAGCACCTGATTGTGATCAAGGCCTATGTGGGGGCACTCTACGTGCCGGAGGAAATTTCGGCCGAAAAGGTGCTCACGGATGAGCCCAAGGCCCTTTTGCTGCATTATTTTCACGAAATTCCCGCAGCGGATTTTGCCAAGGCGACCACGAAAATGATTGAAAAAAACGTGGATGAGGCCGAATTTCAAAAATTAAAGCCCCGGATCGAGCAGATGAATGCGCATTATGAAACGGTTTCCCCCGGCGATGAGTATCTGGCCGCCTACATCCCCGGCGTCGGCACCTCCCTTGCCCTAAACGGTGAGAAACTGGGAGTGGTCCCCGGCGCCCGATTCGCCCGGGCCTATTTTGCCATGTGGCTGGGCGAAAACCCCATCAGCAAATCCTTCCGGGATCG
>DATGCF010000074.1:0-4595 GCA_035312245.1 Desulfosalsimonadaceae bacterium | reverse complement strand
AGGCCGGCGTGATGCGGGCTGTGCGGCAGACCGGGCCCTATGGGCAGCCAATGCGGCGGCCGGCGGATTTTATTCAGCTATCCTGGCGGCTTGCGCCGGTGGCACTGCTGCTCATAATCATCCTAACGGTGGTCATCGTCCAGACGGGCACCGCCATCAACTCCCAGATGACGGCACTTTCGGTAACAGAGCCCACAACCACATACCTGGCCTATCTGCCGTTTTAGCGCGGGGAAAATGCTATGAAGCTTTTTAAAGCCATTGCCGGCATCAGCGCCATCTTTCTTTTGGGCGCCCTGACCGGGGCCCTGGCCACCGGCCTGGTGGTGAAACACCGGATTGAAACCTTCCATGAAAAGGGCCCGCCGCCCATCAAACCCCTGTTCATGCAACGCCTGTCCCGTCACCTGGAGCTCAATCCGGAACAAAAAATCGCGGTGGCCGATATTCTGGAGGATACCCAGCAGAAACTGGGCGAGCTGCGGAAGACTTACAAACCCCGAATGCAGCAAATCTTCTCAGATTGCTTTAACCGGATACAGTCGCAGCTGACCCCCATCCAGCAGGAACGGTTCCAGTCGCTTCAGGAAAAATTCCCCCGGATGATGCCGCACCGGCCGTTTAAACATCGGCCGCCGCCCCCGGAAAATCGGCACTGGGGTACCAGGGGGGAAAAATAAAAAAAGGGCATTTCAAAGCCCGATGCTTTAAAATGCCCTTAGAAATGCTATTGAATCAGGTTATTCCACGGTGACATCAACCGCCGCCGGGCCTTTTTGACCCTGCTCAACGGTAAAGGAAACTCTGTCGCCCTCATTCAGGGTTTTGAAACCGGATCCGTTGATGCCTGAAAAATGGACAAATACATCTGATCCATCTTCCTGTTCAATGAACCCATAGCCTTTTTTCTCGTTAAACCACTTTACGGTGCCTTTAGCCATAGTGCCGCCCCTCCTTTCTTACAAAATTCTCAAAGTTCCAACCGACCAGGGCGTCACTATCTAAAAATAATGCTCCCTTTCGAACGAAACCGGCCCGCGAATCAGCCAAGGCCTTTCTAGATTATGTCAATTTTAACAATAATCTTATCCATGTCAAGCATATATCGATCATAGAGTTTCGTCTGATGAAAAATTTTTTTGATCCCGACTGCTCACGCGTTCAAACATAAAAATCCCGCAAAGCCGCAGAGAGAAAGAAAAATGAATTTTTCGCCCGGGCGAACTCAGGGATCTATGCCAGATGGAAAGAATGCCGCATGATTGGAAGTAAAAAACGGCGGATCTTTTTTCAACATCTCACGGATCGGCCCCGGCCGCTTGAACTCCTTTGCCAGAAACCGCCGTACCCGGCTGCGGTCCCATCCGACGGGATGGACGAACTCCCGGTACAGGGATAAATCGCCGGGATAAAAATCCACCGTATCCAGGGCCGCCGCCTCCGGACTGCCGGCCGGCAGGTTAAAGACGGCCAGATTCAAATAATCGATGCAGTCCGCATGGGCCAAAGTAAATGAAAGCGTCTGCCGGGCGGCGGCCTCATCTTCGGCCGGCGTGCCGAAAAGGAGGTATCCGTAAACCGAAATACCGGCGGCGCTGATGGTTTTAAGCGCCCGGGATACGGTTTCAACTGAGATCCCCTTATTCAATGCATCCAATACATGCTGGGCGCCGGATTCGATGCCGATCTTCAGCATCACGCAGCCCGACGCCCTCAGCCCGCGGACAAAGTCCGGATCCGTCAGATGGTCGGTGACCCGGACGAAACCGTACCACGGCAGCCCCGGCGGATGCTCGATCAATGCCTTTAAAAAAGCGGGCGGCAGGGCATTGTCCAGAAAATGGATGAGCGCGGGCGTTGTTTCCCGTCCCAGCCGGTCCAAATCGGCCAAAATGGCGGATTTATCAAATGCGTGAAACCGGGTGTTTTCAAATTTCTCCGGGCAGAACCGGCACTTCTGCCAGTAGCACCCCCGGGTGGCGGCATAGGGGAGGACCCGGCCGGGGGATAGATACCCATCCAGGGGAAATTCGCCATAGTCGAACCCGGGCTGCGAAGCCGCCTTTGTTTCGGGCAATCCGGCCATGGCAAGTAGCTTTTCCTCGCCCGGCCCGCAGATCAGATCATCCACGACTGAAGCAAACGGATTGTTAAACCCTTTGATATTTACCCAGGAGGTCACCAGTCCCCCGCCCATCACAATGCGGCAATCCGGCCAATGGTGTTTGACAAATCCGGCCATGGCAAAGGCGCAGACCGCCTGGCTCATAAAATTAACGGAGAAACCGATCCTGCCGGGTTTTTCCGCTTCAATGATGTCGGTCAGCCGGTGTTTAAAAAAGGGATAAAACGGGTTTTCGTCGAACGCAGCGGCGGCCTGCAAGAGATCCGTGCTGTTTACCGGGGAAAATCGGGCATCCCCGTAATCGGCCAGGGTGATATGGCTGCCCGCGGCCTTGCCCGCCATCTGCACCACCCGGTTGATGTCCATAACCGCCCGCTTATACCGGTCCGGGTTATCGCAGATTGCCGGGGATCTCAGCGCTCTTAGGTTTTCCGAGACATGGGACACCGCCCGGCGTGTCCAGGTGTCATCCGCAGACGCCGGGTTTGTCAGAAAATATAACACCCCCTCCAGGTTGGCATCCCACACCCGAAAATCAGCACCCCGGGATTTCATGGCATGAGCCAGCCGGGCCAGACCGGCCGGCGGCTCGCCCGGCTTGGTGACCGGCGGATGGATCAGGAGCATCTATTTAAAAGCCGGGCGGCGGCACAAATCCGCCGATGATTTCACTGAAAAGCCGGGCCGCGTGAATCGGGGTTCGGTCTTCTAAGTACGGACCCATCACCTGCATCCCCACAGGCAGGCCCTCAGGCGTCCGGCCCACAGGCAGCACCGTTGCCGGAAGCTTGGCCACGCTGGCCAGGTGCGCCCATGCCATAATATCCATATACGGCCGGTCCTTACCGTTCACCGGCAGCATACGGTCGAAAATGTAGCCGTGATCATGGGCAAAGGCCGGCAGGATCGCCGGCGGGCAGATCAGCACGTCATAGGTTTTAAAAAAATCCGCCCATTTCTCGCGCAACAGTTCCCGCATGCCGTCCTGTTCGACCCAGCGCCGTTGCCGCTGGGTTGCGCCGCGGATCTGATGTGCCAGATAGGAACGATCATCAGGGGAAAGCGTTTCCGCGGTATCCACCCATTTCTTAAACATCTTTTCCGGCACGCCGGCACCCATAACCGCCGCATTCAGGTTTAAGAACACCTCATAGCTGCCATTGAAATCAATTTCCGGCCGCGTGTCGGAAATGGCCGCGCCGTTTTGGGAAAGCCGATCCACTGCCGCCTGGATCGCATCCCCCACCCCGGCATCCACGGGGCACGCCGGGTCATCCAGCCACAGGCCGATTTTATAATCCGTAAGGGCCTGTTTGCGGGGCGGGGGGAGCTTGATGGTCCATGCCCGCCGATCCGGCGGCTCCGGGCCGGCGATAATCTCGAGCGCCAGTTCGACACCCTCAATACTTCGGGCCAGGGGCCCGGCCACCATCATATCCACCCCCGCGGCATAGTCGCCGGTGAATATGCCCGGCGGCGGCGGAATATGGCCTTTTTGGGGCACAATCCCGTAACTCGGCTTGTGTCCATAGATGCCGCAGAAATGCGCCGGCATCCGGATGGAGCCGCCCAGGTCGCTGCTTACCTCCAGGCCGCAAAGACCGGCTGACAGGGCGGCCGCTGCCCCGCCGGATGAACCGCCCGATGTTTTGCTTGTATCCCACGGATTGTTAGTCTGACCGTAAATATCGTTAAAGCTTTGAAAATCCCCGGCAAAAAGCGGCACATTGGTTTTTCCGAACACAATGGCGCCGGCATCGACCAGCGCCTGAACCGCCGCCGCGTGTTTTTTCGGCACATGGTCCTTCAGCGGCGGGGCCCCGGCGGTGCAGGGCATACCGGCCACCTCCAGGGTATCCTTTACTGTCATCGGCAGGCCATGGAGCAGACCCCAGGATTCATTTTTGGAAAGCGCCTCATCTGCCGCCCGCGCCCGCGCTTTGGCCTGTTCCACATCCATAGCAACAATGGCGTTCAGCGCCGGATTCCATTTATCAATCCGCTCCAAGTAATAGGCCAATAGCTCGCTGGATGAAATTTTCCCGGCCTTAATGGCCCCGACTTGCTCAATCGCCGATTGAAATGCCAGTTCGGTCATTTGATATTTCCTTTATTATCGTTTGATTGACCCAATTTTTCGTTAATCTGCGATTATCTTTTGCAGAACCGTTCATGCTGTCATTCCGAAGGAGCGGCAGCGACGAGGAATCTTAATAATTATTCATAACCACCTATAATTCATTGACAATTAATAAAATTCCGTTATCCTAAGAACAGTCTCATCTGCCAAGCGTAGAAGGAGCAATTAAAGCCGTCAATAGAAATTGGCGGCTTTAGACTTTTAAAACCCCGCCTTAATTCAACGCCTCATTCTCCATAAAACTGTAATATCCCCTGTGATTGAAGATGATGTGATCCAGCAGATGAATACCCAGGGTGTCGCCGGCCGCTCTGAGCTGGCGGGTCACGG
>DATGCF010000073.1:0-4554 GCA_035312245.1 Desulfosalsimonadaceae bacterium | reverse complement strand
CGGCGTATATAACAGCGCCTATCTAATTTCCGGTAAGGGCCGTCTTCAGCGGTATGACAAGCATATCCTGCTTCCCTATGCCGAGACGGTGCCCATAATCGACTGGCTGGGTGGATTCTATACCGCACCGGATGAATTTATGAACGGCCGCACGCCGCTTTGCTTTGATACCTTCGTTGGGAAAATTGCCGCTTCTATCTGCTTTGAGACGTTATATCCGGAATATATCCGGCGATCGGTAAAAGCGGGCGCGGAAGTACTGGTCAACATTTCCAATGATGCCTGGTTCGGGATGTCCGCCATGCCGTATATGCATCTGGATGCGGCGCGTATGCGCGCTATTGAAAATCGGCGGTATGTTTTGCGCGCTTCAAACAGCGGTATTTCGGCCATCATTGATCCGAATGGCAAGATTGAAGACCAGAGCGGGTTGTTTCAGCAGTCGCGGATAAACGGCACCTGCCGATTATTGTCTCAAAAAACCATTTATGCAAAATACGGCAATTGGGTCTTATATGCCGCCGCCGCTGTTTTATTGCTGGCCTGCCTGCGGCAGATCTTCAGCAGTGAGCGGTGATTCCTTTTTAATCTTTTCACGGCCTTTACGGATGGCCTCCCGCCGCCTGAAGGCGTCTGCGTCTTCGCCGAAAACATCGTCCTGAAGATTTTGAATCCGCTTCTCCTTTTCCGCGTCAGAAAGCGCCTCATCGGAGCGGATGCTTTTGGCCTGTTTTCGGTAATTTTCTTCGCTTTCAGCCGTCTCAGCCATCTGCTGATCAATCTCTTCGAATTTGGCGACGACCTTCGGAGAAAAGTGCTGCTCTCTCAGTTGGCGCAGCTTTTTCTGTCTGGCCTCTTCAGATGCCGCCTCGCTTAAATCTTTTTGGTAAATTTCAAGGGTCTCCTGGTACTGGTTATATGCGTTGCGATGGGCATCCACCTCAGCCGATTCATCGCCCCACATATCCTTGTTTAATTCAGCCAGCCGCTCTTCCTTTTCATGGCCATACAGGGTGTCGCTGCGGACAATGGCGGCCCGGCGAAAGGCATATTCCTTGGCTTTAACGTCCGTGCCATACAGCTTGTCCGCCAATTCCTTGCCCAAACGTTCCCGGCGGAAGGCCTGAATCTGCTTTAACATGTCAATGGCTTCCTTAGGCGTCTGCACCCCGGAAAAATTCTTGTACTCCTCAAGCAGATCCATTTCGCACTGGAGGTATTCTTTATACGTATCAAACAGCTTCCGGGCCTCTTCATCGGAAAATTCGGAAAAGAGATACTGTTTGACTGAATCAAAGTGCTCCCCAAGAGTCGTGCTTTTTCGAAACTGATGTTCAAGGTGTTTGAAAAATTTTAGGGTGGTATAGGAGTTAATCAGGCCCTCGGAAAAAAGGGCCCGGAGGTCGATGCCGTTTTCAGACGGGGTTTCAATTGCCCCGGAATCCTCCGTCTGCTGGGTGGCTGCTGACTGCGATGCGGGAGATTGATCCTTCTCCATATCATCAAAATCAATGTGCTCCCGGCTTTTATGCACATCTGTCAGTTCAATGTCATAGCTTTTATCAAATATATATTCCGTTTGACCGCTGTCCTTGGGGTAAAGCCAGTAGCCAAACAGGAAGAGCAGCAGAACAATGGTGAATGCGGCGGCCAGGCGTTTTTGATTGACTGTCATAAGAGCTGATCCTTAATCGTGTTTTTTCGATTCTAAATGATTAACTGGGTTTTGGTTTACCCGGAATTAATTTTTATTGCAATAGGCAGATAGGATAGCAGCTGCACAGCAGTCAATTTTTTAAACCCGGGGCCGTGGGCTGAGAAATGGCGCCTGAGATAAAGGGCTTGACCAGGCGCAATCTTGTCCCCATAATTGGATTTTCCTCATGCGGGGATCAAGATTACTGATCGATGAAGTTATATCAGGAGTTATAAATGGAACTGTCTGACCAGCAGAAAGCAGCTGTGGAACATATCGGTCCCGCCCTGGTGGTGGCAGGTGCGGGCTCCGGCAAAACCCGGGCGCTGACGGCCAAGATCGCTCATTTGATTCATCAGGGCTATAAACCGGAGCGGATCCTTGCCATTACATTTACCAATAAGGCCGCAGATGAGATGAAGCGCCGCCTGACTCAATTAACCGGCTTTGGGTTAAACCGGTTTCCCTGGGTGCGGACCTTCCATTCCGCCTGCCTCAGAATCTTAAAAGCCCACTGCCATCTGCTGGGTTTTGCGCCGCCGATCCAGATTCTAGGCGATTACCAGCAGCAGAAGCTGATCCAGGACATTCTTCGGGAATTCAATATCGATAAAAAGAACACTTACCCCATCCGGGCCCATATATCTCATGCCAAGAATTCCGGGGACCCGGCCGGATATTTGGATAAGCACCAGCGGCTTGCCCAGTTTCGGCTGGATGAAATTTACAGGCGATATGAAGAGGAGTTAAAATCACGAAATGCCGTTGACTTTGATAATCTTCTCCTTTTAACCCGGAATGTGCTGAGGGACCACCCTGAAGTAAAAAGCCAGTACCAGCAGATGTTTAGCTATATTCTGGTGGATGAGTACCAGGATACCAATGATCTGCAGGAGGAGTTGACGCGCCTTCTTTTGGGAAACGGCAATCTTTTCTGCGTAGGCGATGACTGGCAGGCGATCTACGGATTCCGGGGCAGCAATGTGAATAACTTCCTGGCTTTTTCAAAGAATTATGCGGAGTCCAAAATATTTCGACTGGAGCGCAATTATCGGTCCGCGGCTGAAATTGTCGACATCGCCAATCAGTTGATCGCCAACAACCCCCATAAAATGGATAAAGCCTGCTATTCTGAAAAAACAGGCGGTATTGTTGAAATGTATGATTTTTTCGGGGATGATGAGGAGGCCCGCTGGGTGGCGGACAAAATGCACATGCTGCATATGGATGGACTTGAATGGAGCGAGATGGCCGTGCTCTATCGCACCAAATTCTGTTCCCTGCCGTTTGAGCAAACCTTTCGGGCATCCGGCGTCCCCTATCAGATGCTTGGCGGCAAGGGCTTCTATGAGCGAAAAGAGATTCTGGATCTCACCTGTTATTTAACCGCCGCGGTGTTTGAAAAGGATGATGCCGCGTTTGAGCGGATTATCAATATTCCCAAACGAGGCATTGGGGGCGGCATGATCAGCCGGATTGCCGGGTTTCGGACGTCAGATATGAGCCTTAAGGCGGCCGCCCGCCAGGCCATTGCTGAAAGCGCGCTTTCCGCAAAAGCCGGTACCCAGCTACAGCATCTTTTGGCGCTTTTGGATGAAATCGCCAAACAGGCGCCGGATGCGGCCATTAATATGATATTGGATAAAACCGGCTACCTGGAATATTTGAAACAGTATGCCAAGACCAATGATGATTATACGGCGCGGATTGAAAATATCGAGCAGCTTATATATGCGGCCTCCCAGCATGACGAGTTGATTGATTATCTTGAAGAAGCCGCCCTGGTAAAAGAGGATAAGGCAGAAGATGAAGAGGTAGACCATCGGGTGTCACTATCTACCATGCATGCCAGCAAAGGGTTGGAATTCCGGGTGGTGTTTGTGGTCGGATGCGAGGAAAACCTCCTGCCGCATTGGAAGTCCAAGGAAACCCCGGCTGAAATCGAAGAGGAGCGGCGCCTGATGTATGTGGCCATGACCCGGGCCTCGGAGTTTCTGTTTATTACGTCGGCGGATTTCAGGAAAGGGCAGTTTAATCAGAAAAGCCGATTTCTGGGAGAAATAGCAATATAAACCTATTTCTTAAGGCCGTCCTTTAATTTTTTTTCCAGCTCCTCGTGCAGCTTTTTCTTTTTCTCCGCCTGTTCGGATTTAACCGAATCCAGGTCCACCCGCTGGGATTCCCGGGCCTGCTTGAACTTCTTTAATTCCGCCTCGAGCCGGCTTTCCTCGGATTCTTTGGGCAGGTCCTCGATTTTTAAGTGGTCTTTGACAAAGAGGCGGACGGTTCCGGCTTTATCCAGCATTTCAATGATGTCAAACTCCTTGAACTTCCGGCATAGGCGGTTGGTCTCTTCAATGGAGGCACCCAGCATTTCCGCAATATCCTCAAGCGCCGGCGGGGCGGACTTCTGGTATTCCAGAATCCGGATAGCGGATACGATCAAATGGGCATATTCGTATAATGATGTTTTTGCCATTGGCTTATCAGTCAACTGTTTTTCGGCTATTTGAGCCCCGGGTTTTTAAATCCCCCTCGGTCCCCCTTTTAAAGGGGGAAGGAAAAAGGAGTTATTCCTTTACGTCTCCCTTTAGCAAAGGGAGATTTAGAGGGATTTTTAAAGTTCACATTTTTCCGCCTTAAATACCCCTTTGAACAAAGCTCGTTTCAACTTTGTCCGGATCGAGTGCCGATCAAGTGCTTGACAGCCGGATACTTAAATCGTATCATCCGCTTAAATTTTGTCAAGTCAAGCCGATGTAAACCCCTATGTGTACCAGTTTTGGAGGCAGTGATGACAGAGATTTATGATGTGTGTGCCAGAGAAATCCTTGATTCCAGGGGAAATCCCACCATAG
>DATGCF010000072.1:0-3990 GCA_035312245.1 Desulfosalsimonadaceae bacterium | reverse complement strand
CGATAGTGACGAGGAATCTTATTGTAAAGATTTCTCGCTGCCGCTCGAAATGACAGTATGGACGGGTTTTGAGCGCCTTTTTGAGTTACTTTCTGCAAAAACACCGCCGCGGCGGCATAAACCGCTTTTTACGAAGCCGTCTTTGTTATTTTCCCTTAAAATCCGGCGTGCGCTTTTCAAACATGGCGTTTAACGCTTCCATGTGGTCGTCGGTATGGTGACAAAGCGCCTGGTAGGCGGCGGACTGATCCAGCAGATGCCGCAAGGTCATGTCCTGGCCGGCATAGAGCAGGCGTTTGGCCATGCGAAGCGCCTCCGGCGGCTTCTCCGCGATCCGGTCCGCCAGCTCGCGAGCCTTTTCCAAAAGCGCCTCATGGGGCGCCACATAATTGACCAGTCCCATTTCAAGGGCCCGCTGGGCATCAATCACCTCCCCGGTAAACGTCAGCTCGCAGGCCCGGGCCATGCCCACCACCCGCGGGAGAAAATAGGCGCCGCCATCTCCCGGAATCAGGCCGACGGAAACAAAGGTTTCCCCGAATTTGGCCTTTTTAGATGCCACTCGCATATCGCACATCAATGACAGATCGCAGCCTGCGCCGATGGCCGGGCCGTTTACCGCGGCAATCGTCGGCACCGCACAGTTATAAACCGCCAGCGGAATCCGCTGAATATTTTTCCGGTAGCCTTCCATCACCTGGGCGGGCGTGCCCGCAAACATCCCCTTTTTGGCCGCCATGTCCTTGACATTGCCGCCTGCTGAAAATGAGGGATCCGTCGCTGTAATAATCAGCACCCGGCAGGTCATATCCGCATTGACCCGGCCCACCGCATCCTCGACCTCCACAATAATTTCCTCGCCGGTGATGGCGTTTCGGATATCCGGCCGGTTCAGCGTGAGGATGGCCACGCCGTCACTGTTTTTAAATATAATCTCCTGATATCCCATTTTGATTTCCTTAATAACCGTAATCCTGGGAATGAATTACAGGTATTGGGTATTGGGTATTAGGTGTTAGGTATTAGGTATTAGTAGAAAACCCAATACCCATTACCCAACACCCACTTCCCAATTGCCCGGATTCATAATCCCCTTGGGATCCAAAAACCCTTTGACCCGCTGGATCAGGTGAGCGGTATTCGGATCCATCTTTTCCAGCACCATCTGCTGGGCGGGTTTTTCCCCTTTCCAGATCATACCGCCCATCTCCAGGGTCGCCCGGTTGGAATCCGCCAGCGCATTTCTTGTTTTTTCAATATCGGTCTCATCCGCCCGGTTAAAGGAATAGTTAAACCCGAACATGATGCTGTTGCCCTGCAGCACCTGATGGACGTAGGAACAAACCATCCCGTATTTCCGGGCGATCTCGAATCCCTTGCGCCAGGCTTCCGGCACTTTGTCAACCGGCAGAATGGCCCCGGTATACTGAAAGCCCCCGCCCTCCCTGAAATCCGCAGCCAGGGCCGCCAGGGGCGGTACATCCAGAAACCGCTTTTCAAGCGCCGGATGGAGATTCTCCACGAATTGAATCGTTTTTTTGCCTTTAAACGTCTCAAACAGCTGTTTATAGACTTTTTTCTTAAGCTCGATCTCTTCCTTGAAATGGCCGGAGACAATGACCACCAGAAAGGCATGGTTCATCCAATCCGGCTTTTCCTGGGTGATCAGGAAAAAATCCTCGGCCAGATCCAGATACATCACCTCAAATATAGCCTCCGGCAAGAGATCGATGTCATCGGTCTGAAACGCCATAACTTCCCGGAACGCGGGCTTCGGAAAAAGCTTGAGCGAGAGTTTCGTCACAATGCCGGTGGTGCCGTACCACCCGACAAAAAGCCCGGCAAGCTCCGGGATAGGACCTTTGGTAAACCATTTCTGATCCAGGGCGCAGGAGCCGATCCGGGCGATCTCGCCCGTCGGCAGAACCACCTCCAGGCCGGCGATCATATCCGAATTGATCCCATACCTGGGGGAGATATGGCCGTGGCCGTGAATCAGGGCGTTTCCCGTCACCGTGGCCGTTGGGGGCGCCTCCGGGGTGGAATGCTGCAGGCGGGGGTGATTTTTTTTCAGATACTCCCTTAATTTTCCCTGCGAGACCCCGGCCTCAATCAAGGCGTAGCGGTTCATCTCGTCAACTTCCAAAATCTGATCCATCCGCTTCATATCAAGGACGATTCCACCCTGTTGGGGCACCACCAGGGCGGACAGGGCAAGCCCCCCGCCTAGGGGGGTGATCGGTGTGTTCTCGCGGTTGGCGAGTTGGACGATCTGTTGAATCTCTTCCGCCGTTTTCGGCAGCACCACATATTCCGCCTTTCCAGGCGGCTGCGCGCCGGAATCCCGGGAATAGAGGTAGAGCTCCGTCGGGCTGCTTGATACCCGGTCTTTTCCGACAATATCCGTTAATGCTTCATATATGCTCATATCGCCTCCCCCGCCAGCTCAGAAATCTCCCGAATCTGAAGGCGGCCCTCGAGATTTTCTGATTTAACCGCATCTTCCAACATCACCGTGCATATTGGGCAGGCGGTGACCAGAATCTCAGCCCCTGTATCAGCCGCCTCCCTTACCCGAACCTTGGCGGATGTCTCCGGTCCGCTTGAAACCAGATCCGTAAAAAAGTTGCCGCCCCCGCCGCCGCAGCAGAGGGCGTCTGATTTTGAGCGGGGCATCTCAGCCAATTCAATCCCGGGCAAGGCTGTCAGAACCTGCCGGGCGCTTTCATAGTCCTGATTATGGCGGCCTAAATAGCAGGGGTCATGAAAGGTCACCCGGCGTAATTGGACAGAACCGGATTCGCCCTGCGAGTCGTCCTGAGATAACAGGGAAGCAAGCACCTGCGTGTAGTGAAACACCTGAAACCGGCCGTCCAGTTCCGGATAGTCATTTTTTAGGGCATTGTAGCCATGGGGGGAAAGGGTGACAATCTTTTGAACGCCCAGTTTATGAAAAGTTTTAATATTCTGTTCCGCCAGGTGCCGAAAAAGCTCAGTTTCGCCCAGGGCTTTGGCATCATTTCCATCCGAGCCTTCCTGCGGCCCTAAGATACCAAATGAAAGCCCCAGTTTGTCAAGCAGGCTGGCGGCAGACCGCGCAATTTCAATTCCCCGCGCATCGAATGCGCCCACATCGCCCACATAGAAAAGATATTCCTGGCCCGAATAAGGTTTGAGGCCAAGATCCTGTGCCCAGTCGCCCCGCTTCTTCTGCGGCACTTTATATGGATTGCCGTGTTCAAAAAGCGTGGTCAGGTAATCCCGCACCGGCGGGGGCACTGTCCCCCGCTCGATCATTTCCTCCTTGGCGGCAATAAAGGCGCTTAGTATCTTATCCCGAAATTTGGAAAAAATGCAGTGCTCCACGCAATTATTACAGGTGGCGCAGGAGAAGAGCACCTCCTGAAGCCTCGCATCCGCTTCAATCTCATTGTCCAGCCAGGCCCTTAACAGCCACATCCGGCCGCCGGGGGAAAAGGATTCAAACCGGTAACTCAGATACGCCGGACAGTTGATATCCGAATAGTCGCTGGGCAGTTTGCAAAACCCGCACCGAAAACACCGATGAAGAATCTCTTCGTGCTCCATTTTTATAAATCCATCATCACTATTGATTGACAGTCTCGTAAAAAGTCAATTTTGAGATGGCAAAGCAAAATGTTCAAGATCGCGGCGCGCAAATCCCGACGAATGCAGCGTACTGACTCGTACGTGAAATTCCGAGGGATGCAGCGCAACAAAGATATTGGACTTTTTGCGAAGCCATCATTTATTCATCAATATAAAACCGCCATGCGCAGTACCACTCTTCCGGATGCGGGTCCGGGGGACAACCGATACACTCGGTTTTAATCCGATCATCAATGGAACGGGCAAAATAGGTATACTCCACCAGGCCGGCGGTTTTACAGGGATAATCCTCAAGCCCTTTCCGTTTTCTGGCCGCCTGGACCCGGCAGTCGTTCATCTGAAAAACAAAACTATCCGGCG
>DATGCF010000071.1:0-16667 GCA_035312245.1 Desulfosalsimonadaceae bacterium | reverse complement strand
TTGCTTGAATAACTGTTTAATCCGTCGGTGTTGATTGTGTTGGAGATAACCAGTTCATCTTCGGGAAAGGCCTTGGTGGTGACCAGCGGCCGGGGCAGGTTCAGCTCGCCGCGGGGCCATTTTTTGTTGTCGCAGAAAGTGCGGATGTGATCGAGGATCTTCTTGGCCTGCGCCTCGGTGAGGGCATCCCCGAAAGCGGGCATTAATTCGGAGAATGCCCGGGCCGGGCCGCCCTTCATTGTGACGATAATCCAATCCCCGTCTGCTTCTCTGGGGGCAAACTGACAATCCGTAAAATCCGGGGGCGGGAGGTCAAAACCCAATTGGGTCTGCGGCGCCCCCGTGCCGTCACTGCCATGGCAGGCGGCGCAGGCTCTCTGGTAAAGTTCTTTACCTGATAAGCCCGGCTCTATGATCTGATCTTTACCCCAGGCACCGGATAAAAAGAATAACAACGCGAAGGTGAGAACACATAAGAAAAATAAACCCTTAAAATAACTGCTGCGCATCGGAATGTGACCCTTTTGGCTTCAGTTTTGTCAGAAATGTGTAACTGTTACCCTATAACTAAAATCCTAATCCTGATAATCGGGGTGTCAAAAAAATTTTATCACTGCGATGCTTTGGTGGCCGAAAGTTTTGACATGTATTGATAATTTTTTTAGGTTGTGTGTCCTGCTTTTGATACTAGGTTAGTAGATTAGCGGCTGTAAGACGAAATCGGCAGCTGTCTCTTAACAGTCTCGTAAAAAGCGAGCCATGCCGTCGTGGCAGTATTTTTACATAAAGTAACTCAAAAAGGCCCTGAAAATCTGTCCATACTGTCATTTCGAGCGGTAGAGAGAAATCTTTACAACAAGATTCCTCGCCACTATCGTTCCCCGGACTGACAGTGGCGGAATAGTCTGGAATAACGACAAATATTATTTAGTTTCTTGGAAGTCAATTTTGAGATGGCAAAGCAGAATGTTCAAGATCGCGGCGTGCAAATCCCGAGGAATGCAGCGTACTGGCTCGTACGTGAAATTCCGGGGGATGCAGCGCAACAGAGATATTGGACGTTTAGCGAAGCCATCATCTGTTAACCCAGCAATAATAAGGAGTTTATATGAACAAACCATCCCGCTACTCGGGCGTATCCATTATCAACCACTGGATCACGGCACTTCTTGTGATCGCCATGCTGGTCTTGGGGTGGACGGCCGGCAGCGCGCCAACAGAAGTTACGGAGGATTATGTGATGGTTATTCACATTAGCCTGGGATTCTTTGTCTTCCTGTTCGTTCTGTGGCGGACAGCCTATCGCCTGTATGAAGGATTCCCCGAAATTATCGGAGAAACGAAAATTGAGCGCGCTACGGCCTATTGGGTTCACCGGTTATTATTGGTTTTTCTGGTGCTGCAGGTTTTTTCCGGCCCTTTATACCTTTTTACCGAAAACGAAGGGGTGAATGTTTTCGGCTGGTTTACCATCTATGTGCCGCTGGAAAGTCTTGCTGTTATCCATGCACCCATGGAATGGGTGCATGTGGCGCTGGGGGTCTATCTGTTGCCGATTTTTCTGGTTTTGCACTTTTTGGGCGCTTTTAAACATTTTTTAACTGCGGATTACAAGACGCCAGCAGATCTATAATTCAGCTATAAGCGGGAGGAAGAGAATGCTTTTTGGGCGTGGGTTAATGGTTTCAATTATTATAGCTGCCGGATTTTTCGCAGCTTTGCCGTTAGGCGCATCTGCCGGCTCCCTTGATCAATACCTGCAAAACGATATGGGCCTTAGCGCAGATTTTGCGGCTGACGCGTCAAGTCAGAAGATCATGCAGAATAGGGGGGACTCCCCGATTTCCGGAAAAAATGACAGAGGGACGGGGCTTACCATGGGCAAAATGCATAAATACCTGGGGTACAGTACATTGGCGGCTGCAGCCGCTGCCGGCGTGTCGGGCTCGGATAACGGGTTCCATAAGGGAGCGGGCGCAGCTGCGGCTGTATTGGGTGTTGCTGCTTGTGCCACCGGTTTTGCCGAATACGGGTATCTTTTTGATCCCGGCGCTGGCTTGTCGAAACACAATATCCATATTGTTTTAAGTACCCTGGCGACGGCGGGGTTTGTGGCAACAGCGGTGGATGCCTTTGCCAATGATGATGACGGGCACGCCGGCCTGGGCATCGGCTCTGGCGCCCTGATGGTTGTTCCGGTGGCGGTGCTCCATTTTTAGGGCTTTTCCAGAAAATGATACAGCGGGGATATGGGCATCCCCGCTGTCTGAATCTATCTTGCTCTGGCCTTTTCCTCCCATTCCTCGATGGTGGCCCGCTCATCCACGTCCTCCCACCCGGTGATCATCGCCTTGATATGGGCGAAGATGGAATGGCCGGTGGTGGTCATGTAAATATGGATGATGAGAAACGTGAGAATGGCAAACGCCAATGCGGTATGGATCAGTGATATCGCCCCGAGGCTCAAAAACCCAAGGCCCCAGGCCTCCCAGGAGTTATAGGCCCAGTAAAGAAAGCCGGTGAGCATCTGAAGGGGCAGCAGTACCGCCGCCACACCCAAATAGGTAAGCCGCTGCAGCGGGTTGTGCTTGGCTTCCTTGCGTTTCGGCACCGGATGGGGCTGGCCGCGGAATATGCCATAGCCGTAGTATTTCATCACCGCAAACAGTTTGCGGGTCGTGGGAATATATTGTTTCCATTCACCGGTGGTAAAAATCCAGAAAAAGAAAAACGCGAACGCAATCAGCCAACCCAGGCCCAGAAAATTATGCCATGTCACCGCCTGATGGAATCCCAGAAAAGAATACTCCCCGTGAACCTCAAAGCCGGTGATCAGAAGGATGATAATCAGGACACTTTGCAGCCAGTGCCAGCTCCGCTCGTAGCGGGTATAGAGATAAATGGTTTTTAGTTTTTCGCCCATGGCTTACGCCTCCTTTTTCCGGCCGTTGGTAAACAGCCGGCCCAGGCCGTGAAGAATCATTCCGACGAGCGCTGCCAGAACAATGCCCCAACCGCCAATATCCAGCAGCCGTTCATAATCCCGGCCGGGCATATAGAAGCCGGCGAGGTTTTCCAGACGGCTGTCCTTTCGGATGTGGCATTCACTGCAGTTAACGACATTTTCCTTGGGGGCTACCATATGGGTGGTGGGATACACGTAACAGCTGTCGGTAAATCCTAGTTCACCGGACCAGGGCAGTCCCATGATTTCATGGCCCCGTGTGATGGAGTCATCCCAGTCAAACGTTTTCCAGTAGCCGTCTAACGATTCTGAAAGCAGCGCGGCAATCAGGGTGTTATTCACCTTGTCATAGGGCTGCTTGCCCCGGTGAACCTTGAAGGGGAATATCCGGGCATTTTCATCCGCCCGGCTGCCCACCGGCCAGCTTACCCGAACCGGCTTGGACGGATCAATGACATCTTTGGCGGTCAGCGTGTTAATGGAGCCGTTATACCAGTAATATTCAGGGATGACATTCTTTTCCCAGCGGAATACGCCCTTGATCGATTTGTAGACCGGCCGGCCGTATTCGCCTTTTTCCTGGTAGGGGTTGCCGTCTTTTAACCGGCCTGACTTGGACCAGTCCCACCACATTTTGGTCGCATGCACCCGGGCGAATTCCGGGATATGGCAGCTCTGGCAGGCCACCCGATCCGTGTGGTCATTCGCCTTGTGGCCGCTTTTATGCGGTTTCGCGGTATGGCAGGATTCGCACATGATCTTTGGCGCCAGATCGTGCTCGACCAGGCTTTTTCGATCCACCGAAGCAGGGGTGGAATAGACCCGGCCGGCAATCTGGTGATCCGTGGTGCTGTGGCACCGCGTGCACCGGAAATCCTGACCATCCAGTCCCATGTGAACATCCAGGGTTTTCTTGGGTTTGATCAGGGAGGCATCCAGATCTCCGTGCTTGACTGCCTCTCCGCCGCCGCCGTAGAAATGGCAGGAACCGCAGTTCCTACGGGTCGGCAGTCCAACGGCCTTTACCCCTTCCTGGATGGTCTTTTGAATGTCATTGGCGATTTCCGTATCCCCCATCTCAGAGAAAAACTTGTAATCCTTGAATTCCGCGTCCCACTGAACATCTTTCTGACCGTGGCAGTGCAGGCAGTTGATGCCGTCCTGCTTGCCGTTCCAGCCGATGTGGCAGCTGTTGCATGTTTTATCTTCCATTTTATTGGCGGAAACACAGAAATTGTTGACCGAATAGCCGGCTTTGCCGGTCTCGCCGCCGTCATCATAGGGCGAGAGCCATGTCCAGTGAATGGTTTCCTTGATCTGCTCGGCGGCCTCCGAATGGCAGGACTCACAGGCTTCGGTGATTTCTCTGCCGGATTCGAATTTTTTGTTTAATGCCTCGAGCTTGGAATGGTCGGCGGTCGTCCAGTTATGGGTCGCCTGGGCGGCCTGCTCGGCCATTTTCCGCCCCGGCGCGATGTCAGTCGACTCTTCTTGGGTCTCAGCGCCGAGCGGAGCGGCAATAAACCAAATAACAAGCGCACCGAGCAACAGCAGGGCAGTCAGTTTAAAACGCAAAACGGTTCTCCCGTGATTATATCGATGTATTGTATTTTAACAGAGCGATCACTCGCATGTGGCCGGCGACGGTGAATCAAACGCATGATTGTAAACGTAGGTCAACATATCCGTGCGATCGGTTTCCGTCAGATCCTTCCATTCGTCCGCACATTCCAGCCGCTCGTATCTCTCAAAGGCCCGTTCCCATTGCGCCTGGGTTTTGCTGTTCGGATTAAGCGGCGTGGCCGAAGCCCCGTCCTTATGGCAGGACCGGCAGTTTTTGCGGAATAGATACTTGCCCTTTCGTTCATTGCCCTGTTCGAATGCCATACTCATGCCGATAAAACCGGTTACCAGCAGACAGGCGGTTAAGAGAATAAAAGCGCGTTTAATCATGGGTTGGTCTCCTTTTTTTTGGGGAAAAGTTGAATAACTAACCTCTAACATAATATAATATTTTTAAAATACCACATATCTGTCACATGCGTTAATCATTTCCGCATTCCTCGCCTGGGTGGCGAAATCCTTAAATCCCACACCGGGCACGGCACCCGTAAATCCAAACCCCCGGAAACTGACATCGCAAACCGACAATTTGGCTTTGCCGACAAGTTTTGCAAAATCCGGGTCCTGGGTAAGCCTGACGCCGTTTCCGGTAAAGAAGATTTCAACGGTTTTTCCTTTTGTATGGGCGGCCTCGGTCAAGCCGATCACATAATCCAGGTATTGATCCGAGCCGACCATGATTCCCAGTTTCTGGCCCATTTTTTTTCCTTTTATTTAATAGGTTTATCTTTAAACGACCTTGTACCTTATACCCCAAACCCTATACCTTAATCTTCTTGGCCGCTACCACCAGCAGATCACCTTTTCATGGGAAAAGATGTCGTCCAAAAGGCGATGCCAGTCCATATTGCCCTGAAAAAGCGGTTTGACGGTGGTTTCATTTTCACTGTCCGAAAGGTGCTGGATAAAATCCTCAATGGTTTCATCCGGTTCACTCTTAAGAATATGCAGGATTTTCATAAAAACTCTCCTAAAAGGGAATCACCACATCAACGGCTTTCAGCTGTTCGGCAACCTGTTTGCGGGATGCGTAGGTGAATCCGTATTTTTCAACATTGGTCGGGTTGTTGGAAAACCGCTGGCCTTCCATTTCGTCCAAAAATTCCATGTTTTCACGATACGCTTCATCCATGTGCCGGACTTCATGATTCAGGACAATCATTCGAACGTCCACCTCATCAAGCAGCGCCCCCAGGCTGACCCGGAGGCCTTCATACTGCTGGTCCGGGTCTTTAATCAGTACAGCCACCTTTTTCATGGTTTTATTACCCCTTTTTAATAAAATACCGGGTATAGCCCGCCGGGTCATCGATCATGTCCAGCAGTTCATTGCCGCCCTTTTTGCAGAAATCCGGTATATCGTTTTTCGATCCGGGGTCGGTACCCCAGATTTCCAGAACCTGGCCCGGTTTCAAGCCCTTTAAGGTTTTTTTGGTTTTCAGCAGGGGCATCGGGCAACTCAGCCCCCGGGCATCCAGAATTTCATCGGATTGCATGACTTCGGTTTCCATTTGGTTCTCCTTTCAAAAAATGACAAATTTTTCAGATTTTTCATTCCAGGCCGCCCACAGGACCCAGGCCGAGACGACGGCCAGAAACAGGGGCAGGGTAATCTCCCAGGAAATCAGTTTCGGCAGAAACACCCCGCTTCCGAGAAGAGCCTCAAGGCTTGAGCTGTCCAACAATTTGCTGACGATCGAATTGGTCAGCGCAAAAGATATGAGCGTTATCATAAGCTTGGAATGGCCCTCACCCGCCCGCCAGAGGGTGCTGCTGGCGCAGCCGCCGGCAAGCAGCATGCCGACGCCGAAAACCAATCCGCCAAGGAGGCTTCCCACCCAGAAGGGGTGAAACACGCCCATGTCCGGCGGCTGAATCCAGCTCCACTTGATCACTGCCGACCCCAGGCCGTATAGGATAAGGCTCACGGCCACAGCTTTTACCATCGTGGCATCCCCTGTCATGAACGGCTCCCGAAATGCCCGTACAAAACAGAATCTTGACCGGTGCATGACCACCCCGATCAGAATGCCGAAAAAAAGCAGTCCGCCCATCTGGGCCTGGCCGAATGCAGAATAGAGATAGAAGGCAATGATGCCCAGCAGGAGAATGCCGCCGCCGATGTAAGGTTTTTTCCGGGACCAGTCTATTCTTGGCGCCTTTTTGGCAGGGGCGGCCTGAGCGCTTTTTTGCGGCAGGTGCTCCATCTCCCATAACAGGTAGCGAAGCCCGATAAAGGCGCCGATGCCCAAACCGATCATCATGGCATAGCCGCCCATGGAGAAAACCCCCACGGCCGTGTAGAATCCGCCCACATTGCAGCCGCTGGCCAAAACCGCACCGGTGCCCATCAGGATGCCCCCGATGGCGCCCTTGGCATACTCAAGGGCAGGGGCGCCGCGGAAACGGAACTGCCGGCTTAATAAAGCCGAAGCCAGGGCACCGGCCAGGAGCCCGAAATTCGTAACTGAAAGCGAATGCAGCCAGGGTGCTAATTGCGGCCGGGTATCGGAGAGATGCATCCCATAAAGCATCCAGTCGCCCCAGTTGCGGTATCCGCCGGCAATGCCCCAGGGCACGTTCCAGAGAAAAATCAGGATGGCCAGAATGGCGATAAAAATGCCGGCCAGCCAGCTCGGCCAGTTGCTTTCAAATATGGCTTTGTATCCGCTGCGGATATCTTGAGCCGTACTTTTTATAAAGGTGATGTTGCTCACTTGGTTTTCCTTCCACTAAAAGCGACTTATCCTAAACTCATCAAAACTGCACTGTGGCCGACAGATAGGCATTCCAGACTTTATCGATGACCGGGTTGATGGTGTCAAAAGCGGTGGTGTCATCAATTTCCACCGGTTTGCCGATGGGATTGCCGCTGCCCGTATATTCATAGTCATAGAATTGCCCGCCCAGCTTAAGGAAAAAATTGCGGGCCATGACGGGCTGAATGTAATAGGCCTCATACACTTCCCCTCTTGTTGCCAGTTTGCTGCCGATCAGCGAATCTTCAGCCCCGGTGAAATTAAACCAGTATTTTGAACCCCAGTTGTACTCAAGACCGAGTCTTGCATTAAGCGGCATCGGGCAGATAACACCGCCGTAGATGCTGTAGCCGTCTCTTGATTCAAGATCGCCGTTGGAGCTTAAAAGCCCCATCCCCATTAAGTTGAAGAACGGATTTTCTGAAACTTTTGACGGATCCGTATGCGAATAGGAGCCGGCCAGGAACCAGTCAATCTGATCGTTGGGCGTGGGGATTTTGGAGCGGAGAAGTAATGACGCGGCATCCCAGTCACCGATATTGGTGGATGGCTCAAGCCGGCTGATAAAACCGCCGTTATTGGCCTCAAAATAATACTCCGCCGTCCCATCGCCGTTTCTATCTTCAGGCGCTATGGTAAAGGGCATCACGGATAACCCGGTAAATCCGTCCGTGACATCCCAGGCGTGCGCATAGTTAAACATCGCACTGGTATTTCCGTTGTCGAAGAGATCCACAATGAAGCCCAGCATATGCACATCTTCCAGGTCAGCCTTGGAATAGTTCAATGACGAGGCATTGCCCCAGTCATCCTCAAACCCCACGCCATAGCAGATTTTAAAGGAAGCGCCCGGAATGCCGGTGACGTCTTCCATGCCGAATGTTAGTGATGCTCCGTCAAACTGCCAGTTTATAATGGTTGAGAGGGGAGAGCCGCCGACAAGGGCGTAATTGCGATATTCCATGGGCGGGCCCTGGGTGGAGGGGCGCCTTCCCACGGATAAACTGATCGGAACATTCTGTAGGTCATTGTTGTAAACAAAGTAGGCCCGCTCCATATGGATGGTGTCGCCGTGCGGCAGGCTTGAGGTGTTGCCGTCGAGTGTGACATCGCCTAAGCTGCCCTGATTGAATTTAACCCCGGTGCTGTCGCCAAAAACCTTATATGCCGCAAGCCGCCCGCGAAAACTAAGCTTGCGGTTAACCTGGGCTTTCATGTCCATGCGTAACTTATTGGTATAGATAATGTCGTTGTCCACATCATATTCATCCGGCGGCGGCACCATGCCGGCGGCGGCCATATTGGCCATGCCCTGCTGGATCTGGGCTTTTGTCGCCCCATTGAAGCCGTTTGGCGGGGAGGCAAAAAAGCTGTTGATAACCGGTGACGGCGCCATTCGGATATCATTGTAGTGAATACTTTCCGCCCGGGTGCGCAGGTAAAATCCAAAAGAGACCTTGTCGGTTGCCGTGTGCATTTCCGCTTCATCCATGCGGTCGCTTAAGTAGTCAATATCGTCTGTATTCCAGGAACTGTCTTTTTCCAGTTCCTCGATCTTTTCTTTAAGGGTTTGGACTTCCTTTTTAAGCTGTTCAACATCATCTTCGGCAAATGCCTGGCTGGGGAAGATAGCCAGCGCACAAACCAATAGGCCGATTAAAAAAAGATACCGCGGGTTAAATGGCTGCATGTTCTGCCTCCTCGTTTAAATATATTAAGTTGCAAAATAAACCGGGGTGCTGCTGACAGCCTATATGCAATATCAATGCCATGTTTAATTCAGCAGATGCGACGGAATTGAAAGTCCCACTGAATTTCAAATAATTAAGGCCTAACTCCAGGCGAATCCCCTTAAAAGTGTGGGGTCGGCACGGTGGCCGACCCTGCGACGATTCCTACCCGGCACATTTTTCTCTATGGCGGGCCGCCGTGCCTGCCCGAAAATAGTATGAATTTACCGTGTTAAATTGGATTTGAAATTAGAAGTTAACAGCCTTATGTTAATCAATGTTAATATCCATTAACTTTGATTAACACTTAAATTGAACGCGAGGCTGCATGGACATCGGAAAATATTGGAAAACAATCATTGATACCTTAAGGGACGGAGTTCTGGTGGTGGATACTCAGGGCCGCATCGTCTCGGCTAATCCGGCCGCTGAACGCATTACCGGCTATTCCGTGGATGAGCTCCAAAACCGAAGCTGCCGGATTTTAAACTGCACGGGGTGCAAGATATTCGGCGAAGGCCGGGCTGAGAAATGGTGTATGCTTTTTGCGGTGGGCGGGGTTCAGGATAAAAAATGTATGATTACCCATAAAAACCGGCGGACCGTCCACATTGTCAAAAGCGCCTCGGTTTTAAAGGACAGCAATGGAGAAACCATCGGGGCGGTGGAGACACTCACGGATATGTCCGAGGTGATTCGGCAGCAGCAGGAGATTCGGTCTCTGCGGCAGGCTTTTCAACTGGATGAAGGCTACCACGGGATTTTCGGCAAATCCTCGGCTATGCAGAATCTTTTTGAACTTATTGAAAATGTCTCCCAATCCGAGGCGCCGGTCATGATCCAGGGCGAGTCCGGAACGGGCAAAGAAATGGTGGCCAGGGCCCTGCACGACGCCGGTCCCCGCAAAGACAAGCCATTTATTAAGGTCAACTGTGCCGCATTGAATGAAAGCCTGCTGGAAAGTGAGCTCTTCGGCCATGTTAAGGGGGCGTTTACCGGGGCGGATCGCAATCGAATCGGCCGGTTTGAAGCAGCTGACGGAGGCTCCATTTTTCTGGATGAAATCGGGGATATTCCGGCGACAACGCAGGTAAAGCTGTTGCGCGTGCTCGAGGAAAAACAAATCGAGAAAGTCGGGGATCATAAGCCGATTCCCGTCAATGTCCGGATTATTACAGCAACCAACAAGGACCTTGAAACCCTTGTCAGAAACGGGGATTTCAGGGAGGATCTTTATTTCCGGATTAATGTGTTTCCCCTGATCTGTCCGCCGCTGGCCCTCCGGCGGGAGGATATTCCGGGCATTGTCCAGCATTTTATTCAGGCTAATTCCCTGGCCTCGGGCAAAAAGATCCTGGGCGTGACCCCGGAGGCCATGGATAAGCTGATGGCCTATGACTGGCCGGGCAATGTGCGGGAATTGCGAAATACCATAGAATATGCATTCGTCTTGTGCTCAGGCGGGGGCATCGACGTAGAGCATCTGCCCTCCAGAGTCCAGAGCAAAGCCGAACTTCAGCCGCCTGCCAAGGTGAGGTCGGACGAGCCTAAAGGCCCGCGCCAGCAACTGTTTGATGCATTGCAGCAGACAGGCTGGAATCAGACAGAAACCGCCAAACTATTGGGGGTCAGCCGCGTCACGGTATGGAAACGAATGAAAAAATACGGGATTACGCAGGATAAGACGTAAAAGATGCATGAGGTGAAAATTGATGGATGAATAAAATACTTATTATCGGCGGCAGCGATGCCGGCATCAGCGCCGCTTTGCGGATAAAGGAAATCGACTCAAAAGCTGAAGTCACGGTGATTGCAGCTGATGCCTTTCCAAATTTCAGCATCTGCGGGCTGCCGTTCTACCTTAGCGGCGAAGTGGCTGACTGGCGGGACCTGGCCCATCGTACGCGCGATGAAATTGAACAAAAGGGTATCGGTTTGCGGCTGGATCATCAGGCGCTGAAAATTGATTCGGAGATGCGGAAAGTGCGGGTACGATCAACAGATAGCAGAACCCGGCAGCTCGGCTATGACAAGCTGCTGATCGCCACGGGCGCCGAGTCCGTCCGTCCGTCTATCAAGGGAATAAATACGTTCGGCGTCTTTTTTTTACGCTGGATGGCCGACAGTTTCGCAATCAAGCGGTTTATGGAACAGCAAAACCCGCGGCGGGCCGTCATCATCGGCGGCGGCTATATCGGCCTGGAAATGGCAGACGCCCTGATCCGGAAAGGGATAACGGTGACCCTTTTGGAGTCCGCGCCTGAGGTTTTGTCGACACTATCGACGGATTTGGGAAAGCAGATTCGTGCCGAGCTACAATCCAACGGCGTGCAAGTGATCACGGAACAAGCGGTAGACCGGATTTCTCGGGATAAAAACGAAATCACCGTTCATGCCGCATCAGGAAAAATCGAGACTGCGGATATGGTTATTGTGGCTGCCGGGGCCAAGCCCGCCATCGAATTGGCCCAAAGCACCGGCATTGATATTGGCGTCGGCAATGCCATCCGGGTGGACCGGACAATGGCTACGCAAGTGGCCGATATCTGGGCGGCCGGCGACTGTGTCGTGACCTGGCACCGTATCCTGCAGCGTAACGTTTATCTGCCCCTTGGCACCACAGCCCATAAACAGGGGCGGGTCGCTGGCGAAAATATGATGGGGGGAAACTGTGAATTTCAAGGCAGCCTGGGGACGCAGGTTGTCAAGGTCTTTGACCGGGTTGCCGCTCGCACCGGGCTGAAGGCAAGCGAAGCGGCCGAAGCCGGGTTTGATCCCTTGAGTGTCTCGCTGGCCCTTTGGGATCATAAGATTTATTATCCCGGCGCAAAAGAATTGCACGTCCGCATCACCGGCGACCGAAGCAGCGGCCGGCTGCTGGGGGCGCAAATGGTCGGCCATAAAAAGTCCGAGGTTTCCAAGCGAATTGACATATTCGCCACTGCACTTTACCACAGCATGGCCGTAAAGGCGCTTTGCGATCTTGATTTGTCCTATACGCCGCCGTTGTCAAGTCCTTGGGATCCGCTTCAAATGGCGGCCATGAGTTGGTGTGCCAGGCAATAGGAAAAATTTTGTACTGCCCCGATGGGTTGATAAATTATTTAATATTTTTAAAAATTTTTTTATTTCCTTGCTTTTATATAACGGACGCACTATTATTGGCCTATCAAGTTAGCCCTGCATGTTTTTGACAGGGCATTTTTTCTGAAGGAAATATCCATTTTAAATGAATCATCCTCCAGTTTAAGTCTTGAAAATTTTGTGAAAGGAGGATGCGATCATGGCAAATGGAACTGTTAAATGGTTTAGTGACCAAAAAGGCTTCGGTTTTATCGAGCAAGAAAACGGCCCGGATGTGTTTGTTCACCATTCAGAAATTAACGCAACCGGTTTTAAAAGCCTCAATGAAGGCGATAGAGTCGCTTTTGACATCGAGCAAGGCCAAAAAGGGCCTTCAGCTAAAAATGTCACCGTAAGCTAAATTCCCGTTAGTGTACATTAAAGGCATTCCTTCCGTGGTGAGGGAGTGCCTTTTTTAGCTTCACAAGTCTTGATGGCTTGGCAAAAAGTCCAATATTTTTTTTGCGCTGCATCCCTCGGAATTTTACGTACGAGTCAGTACTCTGCATTCCTCTGGATTTGCGCGCCGCGATCCTGAACATTTTGCGTTGCTATCTCAAAATCGACTTTTTACGAGACTGTCAAGTCTTCCCCCGCCTCAAAAAGAATACTCATCTATTTTCGACCCATTGCGGCTTTCCTTTTTTAGGGAGGGATAGCGGTTGGACAAATCGTCAAAAAAGGAACGGCGACCTTTTTAGGGGTCGCCGTGAATCCTTGATTTTATTGGTGCCGAGGGGCGGAATCGAACCACCGACACGGGGATTTTCAGTCACCTGCTCTACCGACTGAGCTACCTCGGCCCAAAATGTAATAAGTGTATAAAGAATAACCTGATTGGCTGTCAAGGGCTTTTTTTACGAATATCGCCGTAGAGGTATTGAATGAGTGTGCAAGCCGAGATGGCAGCGGTTTCCGCCCTCAGCATGCGGGGCCCCATGGAAAGGGGGGTAAACCCCTTGTCCGCTGCCGCCATTGCTTCCTTTTCGGTAAAGCCGCCCTCCGGGCCGATCATAACAAATACATCAGTTGAATCGGTGGCTGTTGCATCCGGGGCGGGTAGGGCGGCGTCCGCGTTTTCCCAGAATATGAACTTGTTGTCCGCATGATGGCTCAATTCAAGCGCCTCCTCAAAAGAGGCGGGTCGTGCTATCTCTGGTATACGGCCGCGCTGGCTCTGCTTAACCGCCTCCCTGGCAATGGTCTGCCAGCGTTCAACGCGCGAGATCATTCGTTTCTCAGGCGGCCGGGCAATGGAACGGGCTGTAATCATGGGCAAAAATTTGCCAATGCCGAGTTCGGTCAAATGCCGGACCAGCAGATCCATCTTTTTTTCTTTTAAAAATCCAATCGCCATGGTCAGGCGGATATGAGATTCAGCCCCTGTGGGGTATCGTTCATGTACCTGAACCAGAACTTCAGTATCGGTTATTTTCGTAATTTCTGCTGTATAGGCATAACCGGAACCGTCCACGAGTTCGACGAAATCGCCCGGCTGCATGCGCAGCACGGTTTTGATGTGCCGGGCCTCTGTGCCGGAAATGGCGTACAGGTCATCCGAAAATGGACTATGTTCAACAAAGAAGCGCCGCATGCAATACTTTTTTCGATTTAAAATGCGCGTTACAAATTTTTTGAGAGACATTAAAAAAAACGGGTAATGTCAAATTATGCTGCCAGGGGATTAACGTCAATAACCGAAAATTCAATTTTCTTGACACCATTTGCCGGTTTTGCTAAGCAAATGCGATAATAATTTGATACTTTTATATAATTTTATGCCAAAGAGGTGGCGTATGATGGTTGAAAATTCTGAAAACCGGGCTACGGATGAGCAGGCGGATCAGGCGCCGGGGCCAACCGAAGATGTGATTGAATTATCCGACATTACAATAGGTACTACGCAGGAGGATGAAGAAATCATCGAATTGACCGAAGAGGTCCTTGATGAGGCCATGGGTGCGGTTTCAAGCGCCACCGGGGACTCTGAGGAAGGCGAAGAGCTGGATCTGTCAGCGGCTGAACAATACGGCGCAGCCGGTGATCTCTGGGATTCGGCGTTAATCGACGAATCAAGTGATGTTGCCCCTCAGGAACCTTTGGATTTGGACCAAGAAGAATCCGAGGAAGTCGAGGAACATATTTCACAGGAATTGGATAATTACTTTGGAGAAGATGAGCCGGCTCAATATAAGCCTTCAGCCGTGGGACCAGAAACGCCTTCCGAGACGGCTGAACCGGAGCCCTCTCACAAGGAACTGGAATCCACTATAGAACGGGTTATCGAGGAAAAGTTTGCGGACCGATTTGAAAAGATGTTCACGGACATCATCGATGCCCGGCTTCAAGAATCCATGGAGCAGCTGAAACAGGAACTGCTTGAGGCCAGTAAGAAATAGCGGCGGCCATAAGCATCATTAACTGAGCATAAAGTTGACTTTTTAAATGGGGGTTATGCAATTAATCCCCATTTTTTTAATACCACGCAGAATCTTTGAAAATGGAAACAAAAGCAATGAAAAAAGGATACGCGCCCGAGGAAGTCGAAATCAAATGGTATGAATATTGGGAAAAGAACGGATTGTTTGCCGCATCTGAAGATAGCGAAGACAAACCGTATTCCATTGTCATTCCGCCCCCCAATGTCACCGGTGTCCTGCATATGGGGCATTCCCTGAACATCACCCTTCAGGATATACTTTGCCGGTACCGCCGCCTTCGCGGGGACAATGTGCTTTGGATGCCGGGCACCGACCATGCGGGTATTGCCACCCAGAACGTGGTGGAAAGAAACCTGGCGGAAAAGAGCATTGACAGGCATCAGATCGGCCGGGAGAAATTTGTCGAAGCCGTTTGGGAGTGGCGCCGGAAATACGGGGACGCGATCATCAATCAGCTTAAACGCCTGGGGGCCTCATGCGACTGGGACCGGGAGCGCTTTACCATGGATGAGGGCCTTTCACGGGCGGTTCGCAAGGTGTTTGTCGAACTCTATGAGGCCGGCCTCATTTACCGGGGCAACTATATCATCAACTGGTGTCCGCGGTGCCAGACGGCGCTTGCGGAACTTGAAGTCGAGCACGAGGAATCTGACGGCCATATTTACCATATCCATTACCCGATGGCAGATGGGGGGGAGGGGCCCATTGTGGCGACCACCCGACCGGAAACCATGCTGGGCGATACGGCCGTGGCCGTGCACCCCGAAGACGAAAGGTATCAGCATCTGCATGGCAAAACCGTGAAGCTGCCCCTCACTGACCGGAATATTCCAGTCATTACGGATGCCTATGTGGATGTCTCCTTTGGCACCGGCGCGTTGAAGATAACGCCCGCCCATGATCCAAATGACTTTGAAATCGGAAAGACGCATGAGCTGCCTTCAGTTAAGGTGATCGGCGAAGACGGCCGCATGACCGGGGCGGCTGGCGCCAAGTATGTCGGAATGGACCGGTTTGAATGTCGGCGCACGGTGGAGACGGATCTTAACGATCAGGGGCTGCTTAAAAAGGTAGAGGATTACAAGCACAGCATCGGCCACTGCTACCGCTGCCAAACCCTGGTTGAGCCGAACCTTTCCAAGCAGTGGTTTGTTAAAACCCGGCCGCTGGCCGAAAAAGCCGTTGAGGCTGTGAAAAACGGGGAGACCCAGATTGTCCCCGAAAAATGGAAGAATGATTACTATAAATGGATGGAAAACATTCGGGACTGGTGCATATCCCGGCAAATCTGGTGGGGGCATCCGATTCCGGCGTCGAAATGCGCGGATTGCGGCCACCTGGTGGTGGCATTTGAGGATCCGCAAAAATGCCCGGACTGCGGCGGCGAAAATCTTGCGCAGGATCCCGATGTACTGGATACCTGGTTCAGCTCCGCCCTATGGCCGTTTTCCACTATGGGCTGGCCGGATCAGACCAAGCTCCTGCAAACCTTTTATCCTACCTCGGTCCTGGTGACCGGATTTGATATTCTGTTCTTCTGGGTGGCCCGCATGATGATGATGGGCTGCCATTTCATGGGCGATGTGCCCTTCAAGGATGTTTACGTGCACGCGCTGGTGCGCGATGAGGACGGCAAGAAAATGAGCAAGTCCTCCGGCAACGTCATTGATCCCATGGTGGTCATTGAGCAGTACGGCACCGATGCCCTGCGTTTCACCCTGGCTGCTTTCGCCGCCCAGGGCCGGGATATCAAACTGTCCGAGAAGCGCATCGAGGGCTACCGCAACTTCATCAACAAGCTCTGGAACGCGGCGCGGCTCACCCTCATGCATGTCACGGAGCCGCCGCAGCCGGTGGCCGGGATCGAGCCGGGGCTGGCCGACCGCTGGATTACCTCGCGCCTTAGGACAGTTGCCGAGACTGTGGCCGACGCCATAGACGGCTATCATTTCAATACCGCAGCCAATGAAATCTACCAGTTTGTCTGGCATGAATTCTGTGACTGGTACCTGGAGGCCGCCAAGCC